>JALRJD010000180.1 GCA_023255165.1 Porticoccaceae bacterium
CGCTGGCGATAATGCCGGGCAAAAACTCTTCGGTAATCGCCTCGGCGCGTTCAATCTTGGCAATAATATGGGCGCCGCTGCCGGCGGCAACCAGCAGTTCGCGGGTCTCCTCGATATCGGTTTTGGAGCGCACAAAAGAGATCGCCAGATAATCGGTGTGCAGCGCTGCTGCGGTTTTGATATCGGCTTTGTCTTTCTCGGTGAGCGCGGGAGCAGAGAGGCCACCACCAAATTTATTGACGCCTTTTTTGCTCGACAGCACGCCGCCCTGAACCACACGGCAGGTCACCGAGTAATCGTTGCGCGACTCGACATTAAAAGTCAGTCTTCCATCGTCGAGCAGAAGAATATCGTCGATCTGGATGTCGGCGAGCAGATCGCTGGCGATATAGACACCTTGCTGGTCGCCGGCGTCAATGCCAATCTGGCTGTTGAGTACAAAGCTGTCGTTGTCGGCCAGCTCAATTTTTATATCGTTGGCAAAGCTGCCAATACGAATTTTCGGGCCTTGCATATCGCAGAGAATGCCGACCGGAGTTTCCAGTTCGTGGGCGATTTTGCGAATGGTTTCCGCGCGCAGACGATGCTCGTCGGCGCTGCCGTGAGAGAAGTTCAAACGGAACACATTGACCCCTGCACGAATCAATTCGCGAATACAGGTTTCACTGCTGGAGGCGGGCCCCAGTGTTGCGACAATCTTGGTCCTACGCGGCATTGTGGTTCTCCGCGGCGGCGGTTAACAGTGCCAGCGCGTTGTCGAGCATTCGGTTGGAGAAACCCCACTCGTTGTCATACCAGGCCATTACCTTGACCAGCGAGCCGTTGACACGGGTTTGGGTCGCATCAAAATTGCACGAGGCCGGCACATGGTTAAAGTCGATAGAGACCAGTGGTTTGTCGTTGTAATTGAGAACGGTTTTAAGCGCGCCCTGGGAGGCTGCCAGAAGCAGTGCATTGACCTCGTCCACGCTGGTTTCACGGCCCGCATTAAAAGTCAGGTCAACCAGTGAGACATTGATGGTGGGCACACGAACTGCCAGCCCGTCGAGCTTGCCGGCCAGTTCTGGCAGCACCAGTCCAATCGCTGCGGCAGCGCCGGTCTTGGTTGGAATCATTGACTGGGTCGCGGATCTGGCACGGTAGACATCCGAGTGACAAACATCGCTGAGTTGCTGATCATTGGTGTAGGCGTGAACCGTGGTCATATAGCCGCTAACAATGCCCAGCGCCTGCTGCAGAGGCTGAACCATGGGCGCCAGGCAGTTGGTGGTGCACGAAGCGTTGGAAATAATGGTCTGTGAGCCATCGAGAATATGATCGTTAACGCCGAATACGACAGTGGCATCCACGTCGCTGCCTGGTGCCGAGATCAATACTTTGTCGGCACCGGCTTGCAGATGCAGCGCCGCTTTTTCACGGCTGGTGAAAACCCCTGTGCATTCGCAGACCAGATCAACGCCCAGTTCGGCCCAGGGCAGATCGGCGGGATTGCGCTCGCTCGACCAGCTGATATGGTCACCGTTGATAACAATTGCGTTGTCGGTAACCTCAACCTGCTGGTTAAAGCGGCCGTGAACTGTATCGAACTGCAGCAGGTGGGCATTGATTTCAAGGCTGCCAAGATCGTTGATTGCGACAATTTGAATCTGCTTTTGCAGTTCAGGGCGCTCGTAGAGTGCGCGGACAATATTGCGACCGATGCGGCCAAAGCCGTTAATGGCGATTCTGTACATAAGAGGGCCCTTTTATTGTTGTTAACGCTGCTTGGTGCAGCACTGGCAGCTTTTAATAATGTAGTAAACTTACGTAAATTATAGGCTTATGGATTTTTATAGGCAATAAAAAGCCGGGTTTAATTGGTAAAAGAACGTATTAGGCGCAATTTAAGGTATTTTAATGACATTTTGATGAAATATTCTTACCAATCTGCCTGTTTCAGCGGACATCGAGCGGCAAAAACCGTAAAATTGAGGCTGTTTTTATGGAAAAACACAAAATAATCCGAGACCGCCCCCTATGCATGCACAAAATTTGATCAATATTATTTCCGACCAGCTACCCAATCTGAACAAGTCCGAGAGCAAGGTGGCAAAAGTGATTCTGGCTGATCCGGATGCGGCGACCAAATCCAGTATTGCGGCGCTGGCCAAGGCGGCCGATGTTAGCGAGCCAAGTGTAAATCGCTTCTGCAAGCGCTTTGATGCGGCCGGATTTCCCGACTTCAAACTTAAGCTGGCCAAGGCGCTGGTTAGCGGTGTGCGCTTCGTCAATCGCAATGTCAATTCGGACGATGATGTCAGCAGCTACACGCCAAAGATATTTGACAGCACCATCAACAATCTGGCCATGGTGCGCGACAAGATAAGCCACAGTCTGGTCAACCAGGTGGTGGACAAACTGATTCAGGCGCGGCGGATTTACTTCTTTGGCGTGGGTGCGTCAGGCTCAGTGGCTCGTGACGCGGAGAACAAATTCTTTCGTTTCAATCTGCCGGTCTCTTTTCACGACGATGTGCTGATGCAGCGTATGTTGGCGTCAACTGGCGGTACCGGAGATGTATTCTTTTTTATCTCGCACACCGGGCGCACCAAAGAAGTGGTCGAGATTGCCGAGATTGCCCGGGCAAATGGCTCTACGGTAATTGGGCTGACCGCGCCGGGTTCGCCACTGGCGCGCATCAGTAGCGTGACGCTGGATGTGGAAGTGCCAGAGAACACCGATGAATACATGCCGATGACATCGCGGATTGTGCATCTGGTAATACTCGATGTTCTCGCCACCGGTGTGACATTGCGCCGCGGACCAGACTTCTTGCCGCATCTGGAAAAAATCAAAAACAGCCTGATGCCCACCCGATACCCCAGAGAGAATTGAAGGGCGAGCAGGTTGGATGGACTTGAGCTCCACGGCGGCTTTAATCTAGACTAATATTCCTAATCGCAGGCTCTCGAAAAAATGAGTCATAAAATGAGCCCCAGAAAAACTAACATTCACCGCAAGAATTCATCCCGATCCGCGAGGCCACCCTCAGATGTCAGAATTTCCAACTCATCCAGTTCCCCGTCAGTGGTCCGAATCAGCCTGGATTGATCAGCCGGCTTATGAAGCCATGTATCAACAGTCGATCGACAACCCGGATCAATTCTGGGCCGATCAGGCAGCACAGTTTCTGAGTTGGGAAACGCCCTGGGACACTGTCTCTCGAACGGATATCAATCAGGGCCAGGCGGCCTGGTTCGAGGGTGGAAAACTCAATGTCGCAGTCAACTGTATCGACCGCCATCTGACCTCGAGAGCGGATCAGACCGCGATTATCTGGGAGGGCGATGACCCGGCCGATGACAGCCGCATCAGCTACGCCAGACTCCACGAGCAGGTTTCCCGGCTCGGCAATGTGCTGCGCGAACGCGGTGTCAAGAAAGGCGATCGGGTCTGTATCTATATGCCAATGATTCCCGAAGCGGCCTACGCCATGCTCGCCTGCGCGCGCATCGGTGCGGTGCACTCGGTAGTGTTTGGTGGGTTTTCTCCGGACGCGCTCAAAGATCGCATTCTCGATTCAGACTGTCAGGTGGTTATTACCGCCGATGAGGGCGTGCGCGCGGGCAAGGCGATACCGCTAAAAGCCAACACCGACAAAGCGCTGGCTAACTGCCCTAATGTTCACACCTGCCTGATTGTGCGCCGCACCGGCGTGGAGTTGGCATGGCATAACAGCAGGGATGTCTGGTATCACGAGGCGATTGCCTCGGTCGCGGAGGACTGTGCGCCAGAGATTATGGATGCCGAAGACCCGCTGTTTATTCTCTATACCTCGGGCTCGACCGGCAAACCCAAAGGCGTGGTTCACAGCACCGGCGGCTATCTGTTGATGGCGGCGATGACGCACAAATACACCTTTGATTATAAAGAGGGCGATGTTTTTTGGTGCACCGCGGATGTCGGTTGGGTAACCGGGCACAGCTATATTTTATATGGGCCGCTGTGCAACGGCGCGATTACCCTGATGTTTGAAGGGGTGCCAACCTATCCCGATGCCTCGCGATTCTGGCAGGTGATCGACAAACATCGGGTCAATCAGTTTTACACTGCGCCGACGGCGATTCGATCGTTGATGGCTGCGGGTGATGAATTTGTCAGCAACACCTCGCGCAGTTCATTAAAGTTGCTCGGCACGGTCGGTGAGCCAATTAATCCGGAGGCCTGGGAATGGTATTACCGGGTTGTCGGCGAGTCGCGCTGCCCGATTGTCGATACCTGGTGGCAGACTGAAACCGGCGCCCATATGTTGACGCCGCTGCCCGGCGCCACGCCGCTTAAACCCGGTTCCGCCACACGTCCGTTCTTCGGTGTGCAGCCAGTGCTGCTGGATGCCGATGGCCATGAAATCGAGGGTGAAGGTGAGGGGCTATTGATGATCAAGGCCTCCTGGCCGAGTCAGATCCGCTCTATCTATGGAGATCATCAGCGTTTTATCGATACCTATTTCAAGCCTTATAAAGGCTATTACTTTACCGGCGATGGAGCCCGTCGCGATGAAGATGGTTACTACTGGATTACCGGGCGGGTCGACGATGTGCTGAATATCAGTGGTCACCGTATGGGCACAGCAGAAGTTGAAAGCGCTCTGGTGCTGCACGAGAAAATCGCCGAAGCGGCGGTGGTCGGCTTTCCCCATGATATTAAAGGACAGGGCATTTACTGCTATGTCACGCCGATGAATGGCGTCGTGCCCGACGAGGCATTGCGACTGGAGTTGATCTCACTCTGCGTTCAGGAAATTGGCCCGATCGCCAAGCCGGATATTATCCAGTGGGCGCCGGGATTACCGAAGACCCGCTCGGGGAAAATTATGCGCCGCATTCTTCGTAAGATTGCCGCCAATGAGTTGGATAACCTGGGCGATACTTCAACGCTCGCCGATCCGGCGGTGGTTGATGAGTTAATTGCCAATCGGGTTAGCCTCTAGCTAATAGAACGTCAGTCAATCGACTATGGACAAGTAAATAGCCTGACAGGCTGGGCTTATTCAAGTACCATGTCGGGCAATTCAAAAGGGCGAAGATCCTTAACATGATAATGAACATCCTTTTTAGAAGCCTTGGTTTTAGACTCTTTGCCTGTCTGACCCTTATCTACGGGGTATTGTTGTTGTGGCCTGCCCATAATCAGGTCAAGCCGATTGCCTTCTATCAAAACCAGGTTGGACCCGTAAACAATATTGCCCACGGCACCGGCCGCGAGTTGATGCCGGGAAATACGCTGGAGGGCGCACTTAATTCGGTCGCCGTCGGCGCGGATATTATCGAACTTGATGTGCACTTGACCGCGGACAAGTTTGTGGTGGTTCGGCACGACGAGACTATTGATTCCACTACCAATGGCAGTGGATTGATTGCCGAGATGAGTCTGGCGCAATTGCAAAGTTTCGATGTTGGCTTCCATAAAGGCGACTATCCGGACAAGATTGCGCCGCAAGGGATACGTATTCCGACATTGGAATCGCTGTTTGTCGCCTTGCCGGACAAGCGTTTTTTGATTGAATTAAAACCCGATGATACGGAGACCGGAATCCAGCTCTGTGCGCTAGTGGAAAAACACAAATTGTATGATCAGGTTGTGGTTGGTTCTTTCCATTCTTCGGTTTTGCAACGGTTCCGAAAAGTCTGTCCGCGAGTGCCAACATCGCTCGGCGAAGCGGAAGCGCAAAAGTTGGTGATACTCAGTTGGTTGGGTTTGGGCCACCTCTATAAATCGCCTGGTTACTCTGTTCAGTTGCCATTTGAATACAATGGTGTCAAGGTGGTTTCGGGAACCCTTTTGCGGGCTGCGAAAAAACTCAATTTACGGGTCGATGTCTGGACGGTAAATGACCCGGAAAAAATGCGCGAGTTGATCGCGCTCGGGGTCGATGGAATTATTACCGACCGCCCCGATATTCTGCAAGGTATTGATATTTAATGAGAATTAACTGTTTTTAGAGGAGGAATTAAACTGGCAAAGTCGCCAGTAATCACCTAAAAATAATACATTAATGGATAGTGAAGCGCGGCATAATTGTCGCATGAACGAGCATATGAGCAAAGAACTAGCCCGATTAATGAAGGAAAAAGGTATATCTCAAAGTGGACTTTCAAGAGCCACCGGGGTGCCTCAGCCAACCATTAATCGTATCCTTAGCCAGGTCACCCAGGACCCGCGGCGCGATTCACTTGTGAGTATCGCCAACTACTTTGGTGTGCCCACCGAAACCCTCTATGCCAACCCCGCTCAGAAGAAAAAGACCCAAAAAAACGGCAAAGCGATTGAGGATGTTTTTAACCGTATTCTAAGTCTGTCCAAGGCCGAACGGGCGCAACTGTTTTCACTGGTGGCCGATAAATTCAATGAGGATATGAAGTAGCGTCGGCTGGTTTATTGCGCTTTTTCCTCGACCTTTAATTAACTTTCTCTCGACCTTTCTATCGACCTCTGCTCGACTGTCCTTGCAGACTACTGTCTCGATATTAAACTCTTGACTCGCGTGATTCGACGATCTCCGCGCTGATGCTCTGCAGTAAATCGAGCAGCTTGCTTTCGTTGTAAACCGACCCCAAAGTCGCTTCAAACTCGCCCAAGCCTGCCTTAAAAGTTTCCTCCAGTTCAACTGCATTGATGGTGGTTTTTACCGAACTTTTCATTGCGCTGCCTGTGGCCATAAATATCTCTTATACTTGAACGTCTGAGG
>JALRJD010000293.1 GCA_023255165.1 Porticoccaceae bacterium
CGTACATTTTTATCTTTCTGATTGATCAATGTGTCGATTGCCAGTGCGCTGCGCCCCAGACCTTCATCGCCGACAATCAACTGACGCTGCCCCTTGCCAATCGGAATTAATGTATCGATAACCTTGTTGCCGGTATAGAGCGGTTTGCTGACATCGCTGCGATAGGTGATCGGCGGTGACAAATGTTCCACCTCTCGGCGGGCGGTCGTCAGCGGTTTTTCCCTGCCGTCCTGGGGCACGCCCAACGGGTCGATAATTCTGCCGAGCCGCGCATCACCAACCGGCACATCAATGGTTCGGCCCGAGCGAAAGGCTTCGGTGCCCGCGGTTAAGCCGGTTTGTTCATACAGCAAAACAACACCCATCAGTTCACTGGCGAGTTCAAAAATAACGCCGTGACTGCCGTCGCCGAAATCAATCAGCTCATCCATGGCGGCGTTGGGTAACCCGCTGATCCAGGCGATACCATCGCCGACAGACACCACGCTGCCCAACTCTGAAAAATGCGCTGCAGGCTGATAGCTGTCGAGCCAGTTATCAACGCTCGTGCAAAAATCGATGCTGATGTCAGTTTGTTCGGTGGTCATGGCTGAGGTCCGCAAATCCTTTTAGCTCGTTCGCCACATTGAGCTGCAGCACCAGCGCACCAATGGTGAGACGCAATCCGGCGATAAGCGCGAGGTCTTCGTGCCACTCAAGCTGGATCGGTTGCTGGCAAATTGTCTGCAGTTTGTCCTTCAATAACTGTTTTTGGCTGTCGGATAATGCAAAGGCGCTGGTTGCGGCACATATACTTTCCGCCGCGGCGCAATTGTCCCGAAGCTCGACAAGCTGTGTCTCTTCGAGCTGATCGAGGCTCTGGATCAGAAAGTCGACCAATTGCCTTTCAACCTCTGGCCCGGCAACCGCACTGAGCAGTTTGGCGGCAAATCTGGCGCCCTGCTGATGGGCGCTGTGCTGACAGAGTTGTTGCATTTCAGCCTTACGGCGCTGCTCGATCACAGCTGCTTTGGCTTTTTCGCCAGCCAGCTCCTGCTCTAGATCGGCGAGTTTTTTAATTCGCTCGGCATCAATCTCCCGGTGCAGGACATCGCGGGCCTGTTGCTTCTCGCGCTGCCAGCTTTCCATGCGATTGTGGTATTGCTGTTCCAGTTCCATACCGTGAGCTTCCAGTTGCGCGGCCTTGTCCAGCTGTTGCTGAATGGTTTGCTGACGTTTGTGCAGCGCCTGCAACACAGGGCGGTAGAGGAAGCGTTTCAGAATCCAAAGCAGTACCAGAAAGTTGATTATCTCGAGTACAAAGGTTGTCCAGTTGAGTTCCAATGGATCGGCTCCGGGGTATTCTTACTTATCAGGGCTGCGAGTCAGCGCAGCAGATATTCAAGCAACGGGTTGCGAAACAGACTTATCAAAACAATAACCAGCACATAAATCGCCAGCGATTCGATCATCGCCAGTCCGATAAACAGGGTGCGCATAATCGCCCGCTCGCCCTCGGGTTGGCGTGCCAATGCGTCCATGGCGCGACTGATCGCCCAGCCCATGGCCAGTGCGGGGCAGCTGACACCGATGGCGATGGCGATAAGGGCGGCAGTGGTGGACGCCAAGGTAAACATGGAGAGATCGGCCATAAATTACTCCTTTTTAAGCTCTGCTCTTTGTTGTTTAAGTTGTTGCGATTGAATGCCTCCGGCTACGTAAACCAGCGCCAGCATGCCAAATATATAGGCCTGAACCAGCGCCTCGACTATGTGCAGTATCAGGATTGGCACCGGTGCGAGAAATCCGGCGACCAGCAAGACCAACAGCGCCGCCATTTCCAGGCTCATCATATTGCCGAACAGGCGCACCGCAAGCGCCACGGTGCGGGTAATCTCGCTGATGATATGCAGCGGCAGCAGGATCGGGCTGGGTTTCAGATAATGCGCCAGATACTGTTTCAGGCCCTGAATGCGAATGCCGTACCAGTGCACGGAGAGGAACACGATAATGGCCAGAGCCGAGGTTGCCGAAAGATCCCGTGTCGGTGAGTGAACACCGGGCAGCAGACCACTGAGATTATTGATCACCAGAAAAATCCACAGGCCGCCGATAAAGGGCGTTAGCAGGGTGGCCTGTTGCGGCGCCACATCGGCTACTGCATTTTCAATTGCGGTCACCAGTGCTTCAAGCGCGGTCTGCAGTGTTTGCGGGCGGTCCGCAAGACGTCTTGTCAGCAGCCAGCAGAGCAGCCCGAGCGCCAGCAGAATAATCCAGGTGGTGACCACCGTCGTGGTAATCGACACAGGCCCCAGAGCAAAGAGCGTATTGATGTCCAGGCTTGTCTGCTGCATAGGCTGTCTCGCTTACCCTCTCTAGCTTACTTACTCTCTCTCGCTTACTCTCTGATGTACCAGAAGATATTTATGCCGCCAATTCCTATGCCGAGGATGATCAGGCTGGCGGTCCAGCGCACTGAGTAGCCTTCAAACTGGTTATCGATCCAACTGCCAAGATAGGCGCCGGCGACCACAGGCAGTACAAACAAAAGACCCAACACGCCGGCATAAACCGTCTGTGCGATCAGCGTTGGACGCTCCTTTTCCGCCTTTCTGATGCGTCTGGCCTGACGTTCAATCTGCTTTTGCAATTCGCTGTCAGGCTTAATCATGGCTGTAGGCCGTTTCGCTGCGGCGCAATTCCCACAGCCGCTTGAATACCTGTTCCTCCATCTGGCGCAGCCGCTGTTTTTGGTCACGCAGCCGGATTTCCTCGGCAAGCAGCTGATCCGCCAGAGCCGCGCTGATGCGGTCGTAGTTGCTATCAACCATAAAGTGGCGGGTGGTCAGGGTGAGCTGGTTGCGATAAAAGTAGAGCAGAGCGCCGCTGGTGGCGACATATAACCAGCCGTGCCCGGTTGACTTGAAACGACAGAGCCCCATTTCCAGTGCCGTCATAAACCGGTCGTGGTTTGGCAGCAGGCCAAAGCTGCCGGTTTTGTCCTCACCAACAAACGAGCTTACATCCTCGTATTGCTGGCCGTGGGTGACATCTCTAAGCACCAGTGTTATCAAAGTCATGGCCGCGCACTGTCCAGATGTCGGTTTTTAGCTCTGCTTTCACTTGGTCGTGCTTTCACTCATATTTCCTCGCATATAACACTGCTCCTCCGACAGATCATCGTAGCGCCCCTGCAAGAACGCCTCGCAGTCGTTCAGTGCATCATCCAGTGCCACCGATGTTCCGGGAATGCCGGTATGCGATGCCGTGACCCACAGAGGTTGCGTTAAATATTTTTGCAGTCGACGGGCGCGCAGCACCACCAACCTGTCCTGCGCCGACAACTCCTGGATGCCGAGCATCGCGATAATGTCTTCCAGCTCATGCAGGCGTGCGAGATGCTCGCGCACGCCCTCTGCGATTTTGTAGTGGCGCGCACCCAGGGTGTAGGAGTCCATTAACTTGCTGCTTGACTGCAGTGCATCCACCGCCGGATAAATTCCCTTTCCCGCCTGTGCCCGGGTAAGAATGACTTTGGTATCCAGATGGCCAAGGATGGCATTGACCGCGGGATCGGTCATATCGTCGGCCGGTACATAGACCGCCTGCACCGAAGTGATATCACCCTGTTGGGTGGAGATAATCCGTTCCTCAAGCTCGGCCAGCTCGCTGATCAACGTCGGTTGGTAGCCCACCGTTGCGGGCATCCGCCCCAGCAGGCTGGACACCTCGCTGCCCGCCTGGACAAAACGAAAGATATTGTCCATGACCAGCAATACTTCTTTTTGCAAACTGGCCTGCTGGCGCAGCGTGTCGCGAAAATATTCGGCATAGGTGAGCGCCGCAAGACCAACCCTGAAGCGCACACCAGGCGACTCGTCCATTTGCCCAAACACCAGCAGCGACTGTTCCATGACCCCGGCGGCCTGCATCTCCTGCCACAACTCGTGGGCTTCCCTGATGCGTTCGCCCACGCCGGCGAAAACCGAGGCGCCCCGGTGCAGCGACGCCATGGCATGCATAAACTCCATAATCAAAACCGTTTTGCCGACTCCGGCGCCGCCAAACAAACCGGTCTTGCCACCTTTAACAAAGGGGCAGAGCAAATCGATTACCTTAATGCCGGTCGCCAGAATCTCGGCGCTGGCGGTAGCGTCCGAGAGCTTCACGGGGGCTGCGTGTATGGTTCGGAAATCGTTGGTTTTGATCGATGGCCCGCCGTCCAGAGGTTCGCCGAACATATTCACCACTCGCCCCAGACACTCGGGACTCACCGGAACATTCAACGCTGCACCTGTATCAAACACCGGCATGCCGCGGTAGAGGCCACTGGCGCGGTGCAGCGTCACGGCGCGAATATGTTTTTTATCCAGATGCTGGTGAACTTCGAAAAGGTAGGGGTCGCTTTTGCCATTGCGTTTGTCGTCGCCTTTTACGTCACTTCTGCCGTCAGGATTAGCGTTGGAATCAGAGCGGTTATTATTGGCGACAAGTGCGCGTTTGATCGGTGGCAGCGGATCGCAGGCGATCACGACAACAGGGCCGTGCACCTCTGTTATTTTACCAATTGCATTGGCGTTGAATGGTGAGTGCAAAACAGTCGACCGGAGATTGGATTCCGGTCAATGTTAGAGTCTTTATGCGGCCAGCTACTTGCCTTATATCAAATTATAAAAAGAAACACAGCGTTAAGAGCGTGGTCGTTTTATCGGCGGATAATTACCTGTTTTTGTGAATAAAGTCGGCCAATATCGCGGATAAGGTTTCAGCCTTTGACCACTGAAAGAAATGGCCGCCACCAATCATCTGGTGAGGCTGACCTTT
>JALRJD010000315.1 GCA_023255165.1 Porticoccaceae bacterium
CAAATGCACGGTGGCATGGGTATTACCGACGAAGTCGATATAGGCCTGTTTCTCAAGCGCTCGCGGGTGTGCAACCAAATACTGGGAGACAGCAGTTTTCATCGCGAGCGCTTTGCCCAGCTGTGTGGTTACTAGCCTGGCTATGACCAGTCCACGAGTGGACCATCTCAGCGAGTACAAAATAGACCTGACAAACCTGTCACTAACCCATTGAACAAAGGTAAGCCCATGACCCAAGCAGTGTTACAAGACTATGTTGCCATTATTACCGGTGCCGGACAGGGTATAGGCCAAGGCATCGCCCTGGCTCTGGCCAAAAAAGGCGTGCGCGTAGTTGCCGTTGGCCGTACCCTGGAAAAATGCCAGACAACCTGCGACGCCATCAGTGCCGAAACCGGTTTGGACAGCATGGCGCTGGAGTGCGATGTCAGCCAGCTAGATAGCCTCGAAGCTGTGGTTGAAAAGACCGTCGCACGCTTTGGGCGCATCGACATCCTGGTCAACAATGCTGTGGCCACCTCGATTGGACCGCTACTCAACCAAGATCTGCAACAGGTGCAAATGGCTTTTCAAACCGGCCCCATGGCTACTCTAAAGCTGATGCAGCTCTGTTATCCCCACCTCAAAGTTCGCGGCGGCAGCATTATCAATATGGCCAGCAGTGCGGCAAAACGCTGGGATATGAGTAACTACGGCGTTTATGCTGCGGAAAAGGATGCCATTCGCGCACTCACTCGGGCAGCAGCCTCTGAGTGGGGAGCAGACAATATTCGGGCAAACAATATTTTGCCCCATGCCAAATCTCCGGCGCTGGAAAAATGGATCAAGCATCGACCCGCAGAGGCTGAGCAGTTTGTGAAAAGCATTCCCCTGGGCCGCATTGGCGACTGTGAAAAAGATATTGGTGACTTTGTCGCCCTGCTCTGCTGTCCAGAGAGCTCCTATATCAGCGGCCAAAGCATCGCGCTTGATGGTGGGCAGGCTTATATGAATTAAAACAGACGCTGTGACTATGAATGAATAAAGTGCCTGTTGCTATGGATTAATAAAGTGCCTATGGCTATGAAAAAAGAAAGTGCCAGTGGCAGATCTAGATTGCGCTAACGCGTCATACAACATCAAATAAACTCCCAACCCTTTGTCTCAATCAGCATATTTTTAATCTTTAGCTTATCGACAAAATCGCGCTTCACCATGGCATCGGAAACCACATGTAGATTGGCCTGCATATAGTTGAAGATGGCGATAACCATCTTGGTTGTGGAGCACCTGTCATAGGCTTCCAGAAACTCGACAAGCTCAAGATAAATCTCGGTTTGTTTCTCTTCAAGAAAAGTGCGCAGCGACTCTTCATCAAGTGACAAGTATTCTTCAGGAGCGCTTAGCCGCTCGCGCCAACAGCGCAGGGCCAAATCGAAATAACGTGAAAATTCATATTCCCTGATAACTAACGTCGGAGCTTTTGGTCTACATTCGTTTGCCGGTTCCGGACGGTCAAGCGGCGGAGCTGGTCGTAAACCACGAAAAAACCCGGTCATCTTAGAAACTGTACTTTTTATCACCCTTCAGCCTATGTGTTTCGTCAACATAAATAACCCTGTCAAAATCGCAGAGTCCAATGGAAACCGGCCTGTCAATTTAGTTAGGCCTAAAAGCTCAAAACTTATTTTGGCTGAGCACGAAAAACAGCCCGATAAGCCTTAATCATTGTCACCATAAACACCACGCCACCGGCAAAGGCCAGGCTGGTGTTGACATCCTGAGTGGGCTCAATAAGATCCATTTTGCGGTTTAACCAGTACGGAAACACCAGCACAAACGGCGTCCAGGTACCCAGAAAGAAAAGAAAGCCAAAGAAATCCATAAAGATATTCCAGCCCTTACTGCGAAATAAGCGCCATTTCTTTTTCTCAAGAACATAGAAAAGCCGGATGTAGAAATAGCAGGCCAGCACATAAATGGCCAAGATAATAACTGCGAGAAGATAAATCACGTCAACGTCCTGTAGAGATAATTTGTTTAAATATTAGTCCAGATATAGGCGTAGTCAATTTTAATTTAAAAAATGCTCCAAAGGTCTGGACTGGGCAGTTTTGGAGGGGCCTTCTTAACTCACCAATAGTGGTTTCTCAGCGATACCGACAGCCCTGGCTTATGAAAAATCGATTAAGGGGCTGGTGAGGTTGCCGTTATTGTCTTGGGCGAAGGGGTTGGTCATGTCCACCGGCATACGGTTTTTAATGGCACTGGTTTGAGCTAACACGTCATGACCCAGCGGGGATGTGAGCGCTTTTCAATGAATAAGCTTTGGGAAACATAAAAAAGTGCATCCTTGCGATGGTACCACTTCCTTGATAATCAACATTTTAGTCTGGCAGGCTACCGCAGGAAGGTAGGCCTTTAGGTTACACAGCTAAAAAACCATAACTTCCGTGTTATCGAATGTGCCAAAAAGTGGCCTTGAAATTATTTACCCATTTCCTATTCTGACGCCTTGATTATTGTTGTATTGATTTCCGTGG
>JALRJD010000348.1 GCA_023255165.1 Porticoccaceae bacterium
TAACCAAAGGGTTGGAGACCTTTTTCTGCGGCAGGCTTAGTTTGCGGGTTTGTCTCGTTATAATCATTTACCCCGGTCTTATCCAGAGTCGATATTGTTATGCGTGGCTCAACTGGCGTTATCTGTCGCTCTTGACCCTTCTCATTTGCATTGTTCTCAAGGCTGCTACATAAGGCATCAACATCATAGCCCGCATTGTTGGCCCTCGCGCGATTGGCCGGCGTCAAGTCATTACAGATTGAAGTGGCATCGGACAGGCTGCTTTGTGCAGTTCCGTGCAGTGAAAATATCAGGGTCAAACTGGAAAGGAGAACGGTTAGAAAGGTTTTTAGTGCCGCGACGTTAATCTTCATTTCTGATCAGATTCCCAGTTTTTGATTATTATTGATTCGGGTTTGAAGCCTTTAAGATTTTAACCTAAAAGCGTTCCATGACTGACTTCTGCTGACTGCCCTGAGTAAGCAGAAAATAAGCAAAAAATCAGCAGGCGCTATTATAGAAGGTTAAATCCTGTTACGCCAAGGTTAGCTTGATGCGGAAAGAACATGCTCTGAAGCAACAAAAAAACGTCCGGCGCTCGCGATAGTCTTGGTGCGGCCTACCGGCAATACCATTCGACGGTTTTCACAATTCCACTTTCAAAGGTTTCGCTGGGTTGCCAGCCCAATTCACTAGTTATCCTGGTGCTGTCGATGGCATAGCGCCAGTCGTGTCCGGGACGATCGGTTACAAATTCGATCAGGTTTTTGTGGGGGGCATTTTCACTTTTGCGCTTGTCCATCAGCTCGCAGATGATGTTACAGATCGCAATATTCGCCCATTCGTTGTTGCCGCCGATATTGTAGGTCTCGCCAATGGTTCCGCCGCGCACCACGGCGTCGATAGCCGAGCAGTGGTCTTCGACATAGAGCCAGTCGCGGATATTGCTGCCATCACCGTAGACTGGTATTGCAGTTTGCTGCTGGCAGGCGCGTATCACGGTTGGAATAAATTTCTCCGGGTTTTGATAGGGGCCGTAGTTATTTGAGCAGTTACTGGTTGTCACTGGCAGGCCATAACTGTGGTGCCAGGCACGCACCAGATGATCAGACCCAGCCTTGGACGCCGAGTACGGTGAGTTGGGCGCATACGGTGTGGTTTCACAGAAAGCGGGATCGGCGGCGTTAAGGGTGCCGAAAACTTCGTCGGTGGAAATATGGTGAAAACGGAAATTGGCTCTATTATCACCCTCAAGTTGAGACCAATAGGCTCGGGCTTGTTCGAGCAATATATATGTGCCAACAATATTGGTTTGAATAAATTCGTCTGGGCCGTC
>JALRJD010000198.1 GCA_023255165.1 Porticoccaceae bacterium
AAGGATCGCCAATCGGCCACTGACAAGATTTAAAGCTACCCGTTCCAACGATGCTTTTTTTGAAGTTAAATTTTTCTCTTCTTTTAATTGTCTCTCTTTTAGGAGTCACAATAGAGCTAGCTTGAGCGCTCGTCTCTCTATAGAGGGTTGTAGACGATAGTTGATGGCTATGAATTGTTTTTTTTCTGGAATTTTGTCGACGCTCAAGGCCTAAACGAAAAGCCTTTCCAATGACTGCATTTTTAGTAAATCCCAGCTGCTCGCCAATTCGGCTTGTAGCTACACCCTCATTCCATAGTTTTTTAAGGTCTTCAATTTTTTGATGATTCCAAGACATTATAATTAACCTACTCTATATAGATCTCCTTATAACCAATCTTATACTACAAAAATATAATTATTAATACAATTAACACGACCACGAACAAGACGAGACCAATTTGTCTTTTAATAAACAGCCTGAGCCGCGTCTAGATGAAAAGCAGGGCTCCGCGCTCAAAAAGCCAATAAGCGCTGCACACCCCGATACTGTACACCGCAATTTGCGCCAGCTGATTTTGCCGATGGTTGGCAACCACCAGTTTGCGTGTCACAAACAAAACTCCGATCGACACCATCGCGATAAACATCAATTGGCCAAGCTCAACGCCGACATTAAAGAAGAACAGCGCCGGCAGTTTCATTGACGACGGCAACCCCAGCTCCTGCAGCACCACCGCAAAACCAAAGCCGTGCAACAGCCCAAACACCACCGAGGCGCTGACCGGATAACGCCAGGTAAAGCTCGGCGCTGCGCCACCAGCAGCGCGATGTTTCACAATCTCCACAGCGAGCAACAAAATACTCAGGGCAATTAATATTTCCACCAACTCGGTGGGCAACCGAAAAATATCCAGTGTCGCCAAACTCAGCGTAAACGAGTGCGCCACAGTAAACCCGGTGACGGTTAAAACCAGACGTTTGAAGCTGCCGGCAATCATCATCAGGCAGAGCACAAACAGCAGATGGTCGGTGCCGGCAAGAATATGCTCAATACCGGCAACCGTATACTGTTTGGCCACGGCACTGGCCGAGGTCACCAGCGACAGAGTGACGGTGGTTTGTTCAGGCCCGGAAAAAACCTGAATCGGATCACCAGAGAGCGGCTTGAACACAATCAGCGAAGTCAGTGCCGGATTGCTGTACGGATAGATCAGCTCGACTTTATAGTCATCAGAATTAGAGCGAGAGTCAGAGTCAGAATCAGCGCCGCAGCGATAGAGCTTGCGTCCCACCAGCCCGGCAGGACGCCCGGCCAACGCACCATTGGTCAACGCGCAGTCGCCGTGGCGCAATTCGACAGCCGGTTCCTGCCCCTGAGGCATTACCGGCGGAATTTTCCACTTCAGCAGAAACTCACCAGCGTTGATCTGGTCGATTTCAACATAGACCGGTCGTGCTTCATCGGCATAGACAGTGCTGATGGTGGCACAGAGCGCCAGCGTTAGAGACCACAAACCGGCGCGTAATAAATGTTGTGCAACTCCCATTAATTGGGCAACGCCCGTCAATTGTGTAACACCCATGATCAGTGTCCGCCCGCATCACTGATCTGATATTTCGCCATCAGTTTTTCAATCGCCTGACGTTTGATTTTCTGCTGTTCCTCGCGCTGGGCATCAGCAAATACATTGGAGGCGATCTCTTCAAGAGGCGGAATATAGGCCGGGCTGTTTTTCACCAGCAGCACCAGATGCCAGCCATAAGTCGACTGGATGGGCCCACGCCACTGATCACCAGTTTCAAGCGCGAATAACTGCTGCTGAAACGGCTCGCCAAAGTGGCTGGCGATCTCGTCGTCGTCGCGATTGACGTAGTTGCGGTTATAGAGAAAACGTTCACCGTAGCGCGGCGCATTCTCAAATGGCACCTTTGCGGCATTGAGGGTCTTCTGGAGGTCGACAGCCATGGCTTTGGCCTCTTCGATACTGTGGCGCTCGCTGGAGACAAATACATGGGTAAAAGTAGCCGAGGCGGGCTTTTTATATTCTTCTCGATGGGCCTGATAATAACTGCGCAGATCTTCTTCCGTCAGCGGTTCGGCTTCGTCATAAAAACCCTGCACCAGATAATCCATTTTCTGAATTAAACGGCGACGAATAATCTGATCATTTTTATCCAGATTGAGTGCCATGGCTTCACGAAACAGCGCCTCCTCCCGCGAGTAGTCGTCCACCAACTGCTGGCGATCTTCCGCACTCAGCGATTGCAGTGCCTTCAACGCATCATCCGGCCTGAAGGTCTTGGCTCGCAGCTGCATATATTGCAGCAGCACCGCATCATCGACTTCGATATGGTATTGGTCGTAGGCGTAGGCATCGGCGTTGATCAGGCGCTCGCCAAGCAGCAACAGCAGGGCAACACATAAAAACTGGATAAGAGGTTCTTTGATAAGCTTTTTCATAACAATGGGATGGGGGTTCTCTATGGAAATAATTAACTGACTCTCTTTCAAAGCACAGACTACAGGGCAAATAAAAAAGGCGTTAGCGGCAACAAAGTGTTTATAGCTTAGCCCATGTAAGGGTTCAAGCGCGCTCTAAAATCACTCGAACCATTACTGGGCTAATTATTTCAGATTGATCAGGGCTGATACCAGATCGGAGATGTGTAGGCGCGTTCCTGAATGACCTTTGGTCCCCGAGGCGGCTTATCGAGCTGCAGCGCCAGTGAGTCAAGCAGCCCATTGCGTGGCGTTGGAATCTGCAAGATCCGCGCATAATAAAATGCCGACTGCGCCGGATCAAAATCCGGGTCGCTCCAGCGTACGGCAAACTCCGCCTGGCCAATGCTGTTGGTATAGCGTCCGGAACTCAGATCAACCGTGCTGCCGACCGTTGGCAGACGGCCCTCGGCGTCCAGCTGGCGATCGCCAGACCAGGCGACATTGTAGACTTTCTCGTATTGCTCGCCGGCGGCATCGACCCAACCTTTAACAATCTGAGCGCGATCAAGATTGGCTTCACGGGGATCTTTAATCGCCCGCAATAAAAAGCTTGGCGCCTGTCCAGCTTGCTGCGCAGGAACCAGATCACCACCCATGGGCACGCCATGGCTGTAGCCTATGGCGGCAAAGTCTTCACTGGATTCAGCCCCGGCGGGGAAATCCCAGCCGGCAAATAACTGTACGCGCAATCGCGGTCCGCTGGTGGCATAGACCTCTTTGCGTTTAAACGCCGCGTAGATCGCCTCGCGACTGTTTTCGCTGGCCCAGACAGCGGCAATACCAGAGGCCGACATATTCCAGCCATTGCTGGTGACAGCGCTCTTGCCTTGGCGCTCTTTAGTTTCTGGCGTGGAGTCCTTGGCGGTCTTGCCCCAGAAGTTATTCTCCTCGGAAGAGGACAACCCGGTGTGGGCATCGGTTGAACCGATCAAACCAAACTTGTAGGGATTGACGCCAACCTTTTGTCCAATCGCCAAACCGCGCTTTAAGGCCGGACGCAGATAGTCTCCTTCACTCGCCTTGTACTCTTTCTGCCCCTTCTGGATGTAGTGCTCGTAGTTTTCAAAATCGGCAAACTCATCTTCAGGGGAAAACTGGCTGCGGGTTTCGCTGTCACCCTTGATCTGGGTAATCTCGGCAACCGGCTCCCAACTCATGCGGCGGGCGGCATACTCCGCGGTAATTGGCTCGCCCTTGAGCGTGGTGGTGTCAAACATATAGCCTTTGGAAATATTGGAGTTGTGGGGAATTGCCAAAAAGCGTGAGCCGGTACGTTGCTGCGTGTCGCCCAACCAAGCCCACAGATCCTCCGGGTACTGACTCAAATGGGAACCGAAGGGCAGATATTGAGTCGCCTTGTCGGCGCCATCCGGGCTGATCACAATTCGGTGCAGGTTGGCGCCGGTTGGTATAGAACTCCACTCCCATCCAATCAAACTGGTAAAGGTGCCGGGGTCATTGTGACGATCCGCGGTGGTGGCAATATCGCGCCAGGCAGCATTGCCCACCTCGGTGGTATCACCAAAGATATCCACTTCATTAATATTATTGGCCGGATCCGCAACCGGGTCGGGGTGCCCCTGAATATCGGGTGTTACCGGCAAAAAGCGGGCGAAGAACTGCAGCCCGGTGTCATCGTCAATCGCATTGTTCATCAGACGCATGGCAATCCAGCGCTTGATATTGCCCCACAATCCGAGATCCTCAAACAGCTCGCTGTCGGTGCGCACGGCTTTCATCACGCCGAGCATTTCCGCGTGATCACTGACCACCAGAAAATCCAGCGGCGTTTCAATCTGTACCCGTGCGCGATTGTAGGGATGGATAACCGGCTGGCCTTTGGCCCAGCGATAAGCGGTGTCCGGGTCGGCGCTGTGATTGTTGTTGAGAAACGCATCGAAGGAATAGGAAGTGTGCAGGTGGGTGTCACCAAAATAGACCTGGGTTTCACTCGCTGCCTCTTTATTGTCGGCCGCCGAGATCTGACCAGCGGCAACAATCAGTGCCGAAAGTAGTAATTTCTTGTTCATTTTTTACCCGCTTATATAGTTATTTTTTTATTGTTATTTTTTCTATTATTTTTTTGCTGCGCTCTATTGCCGTGCTTTGTTGTTTTTGGTGACCCCGGCTTTTAACGATGTTTAGTATGCAATAAGCCGAGCGCCTGTGTCGCGCCTGCATACCGGATTTTGTGACCTTTGAGTATTTAATGCAGCACTATGTCCAGTGCTGTAAAGTGCTCTCCAGTCTCAGAAACTAACATAAAAACGACGCAACAATAATCAGGCCGGTGTAAAAAAGCCCATGGAAAAATTCTCTAAAACCACCGGTATCTCTGTGGTCGTCGCCAATATGGTCGGCACCGGTGTCTTTACCAGCCTGGGTTTTCAGCTGCTCGGCATTCAATCCTTTTTCGTGCTGATGATGCTCTGGTTTGTCGGTGGCCTCACTGCGCTGTGCGGCGCTCTCACCTATGCCGAGCTGGGCGCGAATCTGCCGCGCTCCGGTGGCGAATACAATTTTCTCTCACGGCTCTACCACCCCTGTGCCGGCTTTATCTCCGGCTGGGTCTCGGCCACAGTGGGTTTTGCCGCGCCGGTGGCGCTCGCGGCCATGACTTTTGGCGCCTATCTGTCGGCGGTGTTTCCCGCGCTTTCGCCAACCCTGGCCGCGCTATTACTGGTGTGCCTGTTAACCGCGGTGCACTGCCTGTCGCGGCAGACCAGCAGCAATGTGCAACAGATTTTTACCGGTCTTAAAGTACTGTTGATCCTGCTCTTCTGTGGCGTGATTTTAATCTGGGGCGGCACACCTCAGCAGGTCAGCTTTCTGCCCAAAACCGGTGACAGCAATCTGCTGTTTAGCGGCGCTTTTGCCGTGGCCCTCATCTATGTGAACTATGCCTACACTGGTTGGAATGCCGCCACCTATGTCACTAGTGAGCTCGATAATCCGCAGCGCAATCTGCCCATCGTGCTGTTTGTCGGCACCGGCCTGGTAATGATGCTCTATCTGCTACTGAACCTGACCTTTCTCAGTGCCGCGCCGGTTGATATTCTTGAGGGCAAACTGGAAGTGGGAGTGATTGTTGCCGACCATGCGCTGGGCGCTAACGCAGGCAAGGCAATGGGTGCGGTACTGGCGCTGTTGCTGATCTCAACGGTGAGCGCCATGACCATGGCCGGGCCGCGCGTACTGCAAGTGATCGGCGAGGACTTTACGCTGTTTTCCAGGCTCTCGCAGTGTAATCGCCACGGTGTGCCAATGACGGCGATTCTCTTTCAGGGGCTGTTAGCACTGTTGTTTATTCTCAGTTCAACCTTCGAATCGGTGCTGATCTTCTCCAGCTTTGTGCTTGGCGTCAACACGCTTTTTGCGGTGCTCGGGGTGTTTGTGATGCGCTGGAAGAAGCTCGGCATTGCCGGCGCCTATAAAACCTTCGGCTACCCGTTTGCGCCGCTGGTCTATCTCAGCGTCACGCTATGGACATTGGTTTATGTGTTGATCTCGCGGCCGATGGAGGGCTGGATTGGTGTCGCCGTGATTACGGCTGGTGGGTTGCTGTATAAACTCTCCGCCAATAAAAATGCAATTGACAATCCAATCACAAATCCAATTAACAGTTCACACAATAACGTTTAGTAAGCAACCCACCCAAGCCTTGCTATTGCTCAACCGGGTAGTTAATACCTTTGATTTCAAGGAAGTCATCAAAGCCAAACTCGCCCCACTCGCGGCCATTGCCCGACTGTTTGTAGCCACCAAAGGGGGCGGTATAGGTCTGCGAGCCACCGTTTAAACTGACCATTCCGGCACGCAACTGGCCGGCAACCCGCTTGGCGCGCTGCGCATCGGTGGTGCTGAGATAGGCCGCCAATCCGTAAGGCGTGTCATTGGCGATCTCAATCGCCTGCTCTTCACTGTCGAAGGGAATCATGCACAGCACCGGTCCAAAAATCTCTTCACGGGCAATGGTCATCTGGTTGTTAACCCGGGCAAACACCGTGGGTTTTACAAAGTAACCAGTCTCGAGCCCTTCCGGCTTGCCAGGCCCACCGATAACCACCTCGGCGCCCTCTTCAATACCTTTATTAATCAAACCCTGCACCTTGTCGAACTGCACACGACTGGAAAGCGGGCCAATATGCCAGCCCTCTTTCGCCGACTGATCCACCGCAACCTGGGCCGCGGTCTGACGGGCAATTTCAACCGCCTGATCGTAAACCGAGCTGTGCACCAACATTCTCGATGGCGCATTACAGGACTGCCCGGTGTTGTACATCATGCTCATCACACCGCCACTGACGGCGGTCTCGAGGTCGGCATCTTCAAAGATAATATTGGGGGACTTGCCACCCAGCTCCTGGGTGACTCGCTTGACGGTGTCCGCGGCGGCCTTGGCCACCAGCACACCAGCGCGGGTGGAACCGGTAAACGACACCATATCCACATCCGGGTGGCTGGAGATCGCAGCACCAACACCTGGGCCATCGCCGTTGACCATGTTGTAAACACCAGCCGGGAAACCGGCCTGGTCCATCATCTCGGTAAACAGGTAACCTGACACCGGCGCAATTTCACTGGGCTTGAGCACCATGGTGCAGCCGGTTGCCAGTGCCGGGGCAACCTTGCAACTGATCTGGTTGACCGGCCAATTCCAGGGTGTGATAAATCCGCAGACACCGATTGGCTCTTTGACCACCAGCGTGTTGCCAACCTGGCGTTCAAATTCATAGGTTTTCAATGCGTCCAGTGCGGCCGAGATATGCCCGCGACCACAGTCCGCCTGAGCAGCGGTGGCAAAGGAAATGGGCGCGCCCATCTCCTGGGAAATCGCCTGGGCCATTTCATCGTAACGGTCCATATAGATCTGCAGCAGCTTTTCCATCAAAGCAATGCGCTGTTCAATGCTGTATTGCGAGTAGATCGGAAAGGCCGCTTTGGCGGCGGCGACGGCGCGGTCGACATCCGCTGCGCTGCCGAGAGAAATGGTTGCCAGCGTCTCTTCTGTGGCTGGATTTTCAACCGCCAGATCATGCGCCTGAAGGGGCAGAACCCACTCGCCGTTGATATAGAAATTTCGCAGATCTTTCATTCTCTTTCCTCTTTTGTGGGAGCTTTTTTATGCAAGCTTTTTATTATTGTAACTTTGCGGCCAACGACTATACCCACTTTAGGTACGCGGCGACTATTCCATCACCGCGGCTTTTAGTGACTCAAGGGTCTGCGGGCCAATCAGTCGTTTGACCAGCTCGCCCTTACTATTGATAACCAGCGTCTCGGGCAGCACCTGGGCCCGTTCCAACCCCCATTCGCTGCGCGGATCAAGCGCCAGTGACTGAAACTGAATGCCGATCTTGTCCAGCTGCTGCAGTAGTGTCTCGCCCTGCTCGTTGTCGTAGTTGACACTCAACACTGTCACTTGATCCGCGTGCTCTTCGGCCAGCTTATTCAGCTCGGGCACTTCGATACGGCAGGGTTTGCACCACTCCGCCCAGTAGTTGACCAGCGTGGTTTTGCCTTCACTATTTTTGAAACTGTAGCTGCCGCCACCGACCAGCGGATAGCCGACATCACCGCTGCAGCCAATAATAAAAAGGCTTAGCAGCAGGGCTTGCAGAGAAACTGATCTGTGCAGAAATGGTTTTATGCTTATCACTTTTATTCAACCCCGGTTGTGTATCAATCAGCCGCCAGTATCAGCGGAACCCTGGTCACTGGCAAACAGTGTTTGCAAACTCAGCGCCATATTCTGTGCGATGGCTCGGCGATTTTCGCCCATCAGTCTGTCGTAGTTGGCGATCCATGGATGCGCCCGGTAGAGCTTTTCACTGCTCACCTGATCCGCTGTCTCAAACCCCTGCCCCAGCCAGCCGGCCACATCGGCGAGACTGATTGTGTCGGGATCGCGGATCATCACATATTGTCCGCGGGCGGTTTTCTCAAGAATATGCCGCCCCAGCAACAGGTCGCGCAGCCGTCGCCACTGTTCAACATTGAGCCCCACCGCATTTATCGAACGATCCGACAAACTGTGGCCCTTTTGCTGCCGCCGCCAGCACTGCCAGAAAATCAGCAGCACCGCGAGCAGATCCGGCAACCTGCTGCCACGGCCTTGATACTGAAAGGTCTCAAGACTGCGCACCAGTTCGGCGCCAATCAGAATCAAAACCCAGAGCAGATAGACCCAAATCAGAAACAGCGGTATCACCGCGAATGCTCCATATACGTTGCTGTAGATTGAATGGGCCACCAGTAGCCCAAACAGCGCTTTGGCCGACTCAAACAGCAAGGTGGTAACCAGCCCACCAAACAGTGCCTGGGAAAATCTCACTTTGCAGTTGGGCACCACCACATAGAGCAACGTGAAGGCAACCCAGGTCAGCAGCCAGGGCAGATAAGAGAAAATCAGCGCAGCAACCCCCAGGCTGTCGACTTCACTGACGATCAAACGGAAGGACATCAGATAGGTGTTCATCAACATCGCCACTGCCAGCAGCAGTGGCCCGAGGCTCAGCACGGCCCAATAGACCAGGAACCCGGCCAGCCCTTTGCGGCCTCCGGTGGTGGCCCAGATATGGTTAAAGGTTTTTTCGATATTGCTGAGCATTAAAAAGGCGGTAATCAAAATAATCAGCACCCCGGCACCGCTCAGCTTGCGTGCCTGAGCGGAAAACTCACCCAGATAGCGGGTGATCTCCTGGCCGCTGCTGGGTAAAAATTTGGAAAAGATAAAGGTTTGAACCTGACCACCGAGTTCCTGAAAAGCGGGCACCAGTGAAAACATGCTGTACATCAGCGTCAACATCGGCACCACTGCAAACAGACTCATATAGGTCAGCGCCGCGGCACTCTGCGGGCAGCCGTCGCGTTGAAAACGCCGCGCCAGATAACCCAGAAAATGAGCGCTGCGGACAGATTGCTGCTGCAAGCTGCGCAGTTTATTTAATAATTGATTGATCATGCCGCCAAACCTCCGTTCTGTTTAAAAGCGTTTGCCATTACAATGGCTTTCTCTTTTATCACTGCCTAAACCATAGACGATGCCAACTATTTACCACAATCCACGCTGTTCAAAATCCAGACAAACCCTTAGCCTGATTCAAGAGCAGGGCATAGAGCCCGAGATCGTGCTCTATCTGGAGACACCCCCGAGCGCTGAGACCATCGCCACGCTGCTGAACAAACTCGGCATCCCGGCGCGGCAACTACTGCGCCGCGGCGAACAGGAGTATAAAGACCTCAATCTGGCGGACACCAGTGTTTCGGAACAACAGCTTATCGACGCCATGGCCAATCATCCCAAGCTGATTGAACGACCCATTGTGGTCAACGGCCAGCGCGCAGTCCTGGGCCGGCCGCCAGAATCCGTACTGGAGATTTTATAATGTCAGACGCTTATGTATTGGTGCTGTATTACAGCCGTAACGGCCATGTTAAAAAACTCGCCGAAGAGATTGCCCAGGGCGTGGAGAGCGCCGGCATGGAAGCGCGCCTGCGCACAGTGCCAGCCGTTTCAACTGTCTGTGAAGCCACTGCCGAAGATATTCCCGAGAGCGGCGATATCTATTGCAGCGAACAGGACCTGGCCAACTGCAGCGGGCTGCTGCTCGGCAGCCCGACGCGCTTTGGCAATATGGCGGCGCCGTTAAAATATTTTATCGATGGCACTGCTGGCCTCTGGGCCAATGGCAGCCTGATCAATAAACCGGCCGGCGTATTTACCTCCACCTCAAGTCTGCACGGCGGTCAGGAGAGCACGTTGCTGTCAATGATGATTCCGCTGCTTCATCAGGGTATGTTGATCAGCGGCATACCCTATTCGGAACCGAGCCTGCACAGCACCAACCGCGGTGGCACTCCCTACGGCGCCAGCCACGTTGAAGCTGACAACCTGACCAGTGATGAAATTGCACTCTGTCGCGCCCAGGGCAAACGCGTCGCGCAGCTGGCCGCAAAACTAAACGGAGCAAAATAAGATGACCTTGCAGCAAAAAATTAATCTCGCCCGCCCACTCACTCACCTGAGCTTTTACCTGATGCTGCTGGCCATGGCCGCCAACGCATGGCTACAGGGCGCGCCCGCGGTGATTTACTTTCTCTGCCTGTTTCCATTAATGATTTTTATCCCCGGGCTGATCAGCAATAACACCCGCACATTGATCTGGATTTGCTTTGTTATCTTGATGTACTTCGCAATGGCGGTCGACAACCTCGCCGGCCCGGCGCCGCAGGTACTAGACTGGGTAGAACTGGCATTGACCGTTATCCTGTTTAATGCGGCGATGATGTATGCGCGCTGGAAGCAGGCACTGGGCAGTCAGCTGCAGGCCCAGGATCAGGAGCCCGCGGCCTAGGCTGCAAGTTTAAGGGTTCAAAGTGAAACGGACCAAAATGGAAAAGGACTAACGCAAATATGGACAAAAGCATGAGCAAAAAACCCGGCGTGATACGCAGAGTATTCAGATTTATTGGCAACGTAGTCAGCGCCATTCGCTACATGATCAGCCTGTTGATAGTGGTCTTTTTTATCGCCGTGGTCGCCGGTCTGTTTGTTGATGATATTCAACCCATGCCAGACCGTGGCGCACTCTATCTCGCGCCTAGCGGTGATCTGGTTGATCAACGCTCCTATATCGATCCGCTGGCCGAACTGTTTTCGCAAAACAGCCAGCACGATGCCGAAACTCTGGTGCGCGATATAGTCGACGCGCTGGATCAGGCCCAGTACGACCAGCGCATCACCCATATCTTGCTCGACACCAACTATATGAGTAGCGCCAGCATTGCCAAGCTGGAAGAGATCAGCAACGCCATGCAGCGCTTCAAGCAGAGCGGTAAACCGATTATTGCGATTGGCGACAATTTTTCCCAGGCACAATATTTTCTCGCTGCCCACGCCGATGAAGTTATTCTCAACCCCATGGGCCGGATTATGCTCACCGGCTTTGGCGCCTATAGCAGCTTCTATAAAGAGGCGCTGGATAAGCTCAAGATAAATATGCATATCTTCCGTGTCGGCAAATATAAAAGTGCCATCGAGCCCTATCTGGGCAACGGTATGTCGCCGGAGGCGCGCCAGGATCGTCGCGACCTGATCGGCTCGCTGTGGCAGTACTACAGCTCCAAAATCGAACAGCTGCGCGGACTGCCCAAAGGCGCCATAAATGATCTGGCCAACAATATGCATCTCCGGCTGGCCGAAGAAAATGGCGATATTGCCGCCCTGGCGCTCAAGCAGGGGTTGGTCGACCGCATCGCCACCCGCAGTGAAACCCATGCCTACCTGAAACAGATCCTGCCGCAGAACAACGGTGACTTTGCCACCATCCCGATGTCCGCCTACCTCGGTCATGTCAAACTCGGCCTGTTAAAAGCAGCCAATCCGCATAAGCCGGAAATTGCTGTGGTGGTTGCCAGCGGCACCATTCTCGACGGCAATCAGCCCGAGGGCACGGTGGGCGGCGACTCATTGGCTGAGGTGTTCGCTGGTATCGAGGAAGATGATCAGGTCAAAGCCGTGGTGCTGCGTATCGACAGCCCGGGCGGCAGCGCCTTTGCCTCGGATGTGATTCGCGATGCGATTGCCGCGGTACGCAAAAAGGATATTCCAGTGGTGGTCTCGATGGGCAGTTATGCGGCTTCCGGCGGCTACTGGATCGCCACCGAGTCCGATCGCATTCTGGCGCAAGCCACCACTATTACAGGGTCGATCGGCGTCTATGGCGTTATCCCAACCTTTGAAGATTCGCTCAAGGCTCTGGGCGTCTACTCCGATGGTGTCGCCACCACCAATATTGCCGGCATGTTGCAGATCGATCGACCCATGTCGTCAGAGACGGCGATGATTATGCAGTCCGGTGTTGAGCATGTTTATGCACGCTTTTTAAAGCTGGTCGCCGATGCACGAAACTCGACACCTGAGGCGGTGCACAAGATTGCCCAGGGTCGGGTCTGGAACGGTGAAAAAGCACTGCAGCTCGGGCTGGTCGATGAACTGGGCGATCTCAAAGATGCAATCAACAGCGCAGCATCGCTGGCTGGCGTCAGTGACTACAACGTCAACTACAGGCACAAGCCGCTGAGTTTTGCCGAGCAGATTATGATGCAAATCAGTGGCAATATGAGTGCCAGCGTCAAGGCCTTGGGGTTAAGCAGTTGGCTGCCCACCACGCTGCAGCGCCACTGGTCGGCGGCCATTAAACCACTGCGGTTACTCGACACATTGAACGACCCAAACCATATCTATCTCTACTGCGATAGCTGCCCGATTTAGATTTCAGGGCTTTGGGGCTTTGGAATTTTAGAAAGTCGGTTACAAATCCAGAACAGATTTAACAAAGGGCAGCGTCAGTCGACGCTGCTCACGCAGCGACACCGCATCAAGTTTTTCCAGCGCCTCCATCAGCCTGTGGCTGTTGCGCGGCAAACGGTGCAATAAAAACAGCGCCACTTCATCCGAGAGATAGAGCCCCAGCGCACTGGCGCGATGCTGCAACAGTCGGCGCAGATCGGCGTCTTTGTAATCGATGAGTTGCAGCGAAATACCAGACTTTAACCGCGACAGCAGATCCTCCAGCAACACCTCCAAAAAGTCCGGCAAGGTGTGGGCGGTAATCAATAGACGCGTGCCTGACTCACTGCAGCGATTAAACAGATTAAACAGCGGCGCCTGCCAGGCCTCAAGACCAGCCACCTGGTCGAGATCATCGAGACAGACCATATCGCAGGCGTCCAAACCCTGCAGCACCTGCTCCGGGGGATAATCGCGCAGCTCTTTCAACGGCAGATAAATCGCCGCGCCGGCACTGGGTCGCAGACTGTGTTGTCGACACACCGCCTGTAACAGATGCGACAGCCCGGTGCCCGATGAACCACAGATATAGGCATATTGTTTGCCGTCATCCTGCAGCAACATCTTGGCCAGATGTTGGGGCGTGCCGTTGGGAGCGTAAAAATTGTCGAAGGTGGCCTGGTTATCCAATTTAATACCCAGGCTTAATTGCTGAAAATTACTCACTTGGCAGTCCAGTCAAATTCCAGATTTCCACTAAAACGCGCCGCCCGGGAGGTTTGATTGACCAACCGACCGCTGCGTTCCAATGCCGAGATCAACAGATCAACGCCACCGTCGATAGTTACACTGACAAACAGACGGTCGGCCTTTACCGCCGTTACATGGGTCGATTGCACCAGCTTTAAACTCTGCAACTGTTCCAGTGCGGCGCGGTAGTCAGCGTAGGAACCCACCTGATTAATCTGCACCAGCAGAGTGCTGGTATCGGTCTGCGGAATATAGCTGAGATGGGTTGCGACACTGTCGACCAGATCATTGACCGCCAGGGTGACAAAGGCCTCGCCACTCTCAGCGCGAACATCATTAAAACCGCGCTGCTCGCCCAGATGATAAGTCCAGGTGCCCCGCGCCTCACCCGAGTTGGTGGTAAAAAATCGCAGCAGCGCCCAGCCGTCGACATCGTAACGCTGCGAAGCCCGGTCGATGGTTTGCTCACGCATGCCCCAGGCTTCGTTGACCGAGAGCGCCAACTGGTCTTCCAGATCCAGCGCTGGCCAGCGATAGGGAATGGCCCGGTCGTGCATAATTTGCTCTAAGTGCTGACTGAAGTCAGGGAAGTCGTGATCATTAATAAACTGGCGGCCGCTGCCAGCATCGTCGCGAACAATCCAGAACAACAGTCGCGGGCGCTCGACGGGCAGCACTGGCAACTGCGCCCAGTGCAGCAGTTGATCAACCGCCTGTGTGGAAAAACTTACCTGCAGAGCAAACCTGGCGACAGTGTCGACATCGGTTTCACTGGTGAGAGGACTGTTGTTTGAAATGGTTGTGGTTAAAACAGTTGTTGCAGAATCGTCGTCGCTATCAGGCAAAGTGCTGTAGCCGACGCTGGAAATAAAATTATTGGTGTTGGCGGTCGCTTCCTGAATGCCCGGCAGTTGCATAATTTTGCTGTTGCCGGTCAGTTTTATCAGCACCTGCTCAAGGGCCTGACGCACACCTTGCTGTCTCGACTGCTCGCTCTGATCGGCAACCAAAACACGTCCGTTATAGAGTCCGGAGACCTGTTCAGCGATTGCCGACGAGCAAAACAAGGCAAAAAGCAGAATTAATGTCCGTTTCAACGGTTTTTCTCCGGAAAATTTGCAACATTATATCAGTGCTTGATGAAAAGTAGGCCCACTGTCTCTAAAATAGCGCGTCCACAAAAGAAGGCTTGTGCCATGACCGAAAACAGCAAATCACTCAGCTATAAAGATGCGGGCGTCGACATCGATGCAGGTAACGCACTGATCGAAAAAATTAAGGGCGCCGCCAAGCGCACACGACGGCCGGAAGTGCTGGCCGGGCTGGGAGGATTTGGCGCGCTGTTTGAACTGCCCACAGGCTACAAACAACCGGTACTAGTCTCCGGCACCGACGGCGTTGGCACCAAGCTGCGTCTGGCGCTCAACCACGGCAAACATGACAGCGTCGGCATCGACCTGGTTGCCATGTGCGTTAACGATCTGATTGTGTGTGGCGCCGAGCCGCTGTTTTTCCTCGACTACTACGCCACTGGCAAACTAGATATCGACACTGCCGCTGCGGTGATCAATGGTATTGCCGATGGCTGTGATCTCTCAGGTTGCTCGCTGATCGGCGGCGAAACCGCGGAGATGCCCGGCATGTATGAAGGCGAAGACTACGACCTCGCCGGTTTTTGTGTCGGCATTGTCGAGAAGTCGGAATTGATCGATGGCTCGAAAGTCAGCATTGGCGACACCTTGATTGGTCTCGCGTCAAGCGGACCACATTCAAATGGCTACTCACTGATCCGCAAAGTGCTGGAAGTGACCAATACCGATCCGGCCACCGAGCAACTGAATGGCGAACCACTGATCGATCTGCTGATGAAACCCACCCGCATTTATGTGAAGCCACTGCTCGAGCTGATTAAAAACTCGCAGGTCAATGCCCTCGCCCATATCACCGGTGGCGGCCTGCTGGAAAATATTCCCCGCGTACTGCCCGACAACACCAAAGCGGTTATTAACACCCAGGCATGGACCCGTCCTGCGGTGTTCGACTGGCTGCAAAAAGGTGGCAATATCGATGAGCATGAAATGCACCGCACACTGAACTGCGGCGTTGGCATGGTGATCTGCGTTCCCGCCGACCGCGCTCAAGAGGCGCTGACAATGTTGGCCGCCAGCGGCGAAACCGCATTCGAGCTGGGCAGCATTTCGGCACTGGAAGCCGGCGAAGAACAGGTTCAACTACTCGGACTCTCCTGATGAGCGAACAGTCGGTGGCCAAGCGGCGAATCGTGGTGCTGATCTCTGGCGGCGGCTCCAATCTGCAGTCATTTATTGATGGCTGTGCCGGTGGCTCGATAAACGGCTCGGTGGTCGCGGTGATCAGTAACCGCGCCGGCGTCAAAGGGCTGGAGCGTGCCGCGGCAGC
>JALRJD010000214.1 GCA_023255165.1 Porticoccaceae bacterium
TTCATCTCGGCGCATGAGCAGGCCGAGCTGGAAGGTCGGCTGCTGGCGGGCGAGGTGGAGAAATGATGGAATTCATCGCGGTGAACATGGCGCCGATCATGTTCGCCTCCCTCATTGTCTTCATGCTGATCGGCTACCCGGTCGCCGGACAGGGCTTTAACCTCTCGCTCCGCGATGTGGCCATGCTGGCGGATGTGCTGGGAACAGCGCGAACCCAGAACATGGATTTTGCCTCGCTGAAAATCCTTGAGCGCTATCAGCAACAGCAACTGAGCGACCAACAAAAAACCCTGCTGTTTAGCGACAATTTGCCGAAACTATTTGCCCAGCCATCGGCGACACTGGCGCTGGGGCGCAACGCCGGACTGGTGGCAATGGACTTAATGCCAGGCCTGCGCAGTGGCTTTGCACAGTTTGGAATGGGCATGACCAACAGAGAGGCGAGACATGACTGATAGCCAGGCACAGGGTTCAGCGCAGACAACCGTTGAGCACTTTGATGTCATTGTTGTTGGCGCCGGTATGGTTGGCACCGCCTTTGCCTGCCTGCTGGCGCGATCCAATCCGCAGATGCAGATTGCCCTTCTGGAAGCCCATAAAAATGCCGCTTTCGATCCGCAGCAATTTGATCCACGGGTGGCAGCCCTCACCGAAAAATCTCGCGCAGTACTGGAATGTTGCGGTGCCTGGCAGTCAATTGCTGCGCAGCGAATCAGTGCCTATGGCGCCATGCAAGTTTGGGATGCGGAGGGAACCGGCGAAATTCACTTCGACTGCCAGGATGTGCATCAACCCAACCTCGGCCATATTGTCGAAAATTCGCTGGTGGTTGAGAGCCTGTTGGCCGCGGTCGATACACTCGACAATATCGACTTCCTCTGCCCGGTCAACGTTATCAGTTACCAACGATCAGAGGCTGAAGTGAGTCTGGAATTGGACAGTGGTGCCAAGCTCACCGCGCCATTATTGGTCGCCGCCGACGGCGGCAATTCGGCGATCCGGCAGCAGTTTGATTTCGCCACCCGCGAGTGGGATTACGGGCACAGTGCGATTGTTACCACCGTGAAAACTGAAGGCGTTCATCAGCAGACCGCCTGGCAGCGCTTTATGCCGACCGGCCCGCTGGCGCTGTTGCCGCTAAACAAGGATGGTGATCACCACTACTGTTCACTGGTCTGGTCGCAGCAGTCGGACGAGGCGGAGCGTTTGATGGCGCTCGACGATACCCAGTTCTGCGCTGAACTCAGCCGCGCCAGTGAACACTGTATCGGCAAGATTATCTCGACTGACAAGCGGTTCGCGATTCCTCTGCGTCAGCGCCATGCTACAGACTATGTCACCGAGCGGGTCGCTCTGCTTGGCGATGCGGCCCACACCATTCATCCGCTGGCGGGGCAGGGGGTTAACCTTGGTTTTGCTGATGTCAGTGCGTTGGTGGGGGTGCTCTCGGCGGAGGCGCGGCGCGACAATGATTTGGGTTCTCTGCTAACACTCAATAAATACCAGCGTTTGCGCAAGCCAGAAAATTTGGCGGTGATGGCGGCGATGGAGGGTTTTAAACGGTTGTTTGCTGCAGATAATATTGCGCTGCGGTTGTTGCGGAATGTTGGGCTTGGCAAAGTGAATAATCTGCGGCCGTTGAAAAATAAAATTATTCGACAGGTAATGGGGTTGTCCTGAGCGCACCCCTCTATTGTCTTTCCGAGGGAGTTGCCATCCAGATAACACTGGTCGGGGTCTGGGTGAAAGAACTCATC
>JALRJD010000218.1 GCA_023255165.1 Porticoccaceae bacterium
TTCGCTTTTATTATTATACAAGTCTCGTTCGTCAAACTTGTATGCACGATTGTAACCTAACACCCAAGAACTCGCACAAAATTCTTTGAATGCTTCAAGATCGCTAAAGATCTTGTTGTAAGTTTCACGATCAAACTCAATCGCCATTTTCTGATACCTCTCAGTATTTTGGGTACTCAATATGGGCACCGTTCTCACCATCTTCACTTATATCGATGTGAACTTCACGCCCGGGGAATTTTGCTTCGGTTGTTGAGTTTGTTGTGTTTGTTGTGTTTGTTGTGTTTGTTGAAGAGCCAGATGAATTGGCGTCCAGCCTGTTTCCTCGCAGGCACTGCCACTCTGCTCAAGCGCCTGCAAAAATTCAGGGCGCAGAAAAGGGTAGCTCAGCTTGGGTTGATTCAATGTAATGGCTCGTCAGGGTTGAGGTTTTCCATTGTACGCCGCCGGGGTTTAAGCTGATCAAAAAATTATTCAATCGGCCCTGAATAAAAGCGCCTTTAAACGCTTTGATAGGGCGTAATGCAGCGATTTTTTTTGGGGATAGATTGCCAGTAGGGTATCATTGCGCACTTCAAAATCGAAACGGCACAGTACGGAGACTCCACAATGATCATCAAGCCACGCGTTCGCGGTTTTATGTGTATCACCACCCATCCTGTTGGCTGCGAAGCCAATGTTAAAAATCAAATTGATTACGTTAAGTCTCAGCCTGCTATAGAAGCGCCAAAGCGTGTTCTGGTGATTGGCTCGTCGACCGGATATGGTCTTGCGGCACGGATTACCGCGGCCTTTGGCAGCGGTGCATCAACACTGGGTATCTTCTTTGAAAAGCCCGGCACCGACAGCAAGCCCGGCACGGCCGGTTGGTATAACTCGGCGGCGTTTCACAAATATGCTGAGCAGGAAGGGCTCTATGCAAAAAGCATCAATGGCGATGCCTTCTCCGATGAGATAAAAGCCAAAACCATCGAGACCATTAAACAGGATCTCGGTCAGGTTGATCTGGTGGTTTACAGTCTCGCCGCGCCGCGCCGACAGCATCCCAAAACCGGCGAGATCTTTAACTCAACCCTGAAGCCGGTGGGCAAAGATATCACCATGCGCGGCATCAATACCGACAAAGAAACCATTCAGGAATTTAGTCTTGAGGCTGCCAACGACCAGGAAATTGCCGATACGGTTGCGGTAATGGGTGGCGAAGACTGGGAGATGTGGATCGATGCATTGGACCAGGCCGGTGTGCTGGCCGAAGGCGCCAAAACCACCGCCTTTACCTATATCGGCGAAAAGATGACCTGGGATCTCTACTGGGATGGCACCATTGGCCAGGCCAAAAAAGATCTCGACAAGCGGGTGCTGGCGATTCGCGACAAACTCGCGGCAAAGGGCGGCGATGCCCGCGTGTCAGTGCTCAAGGGTGTGGTAACCCAGGCCAGCTCGGCGATACCGATTATGCCGTTGTATCTGGCGATGCTGTTTAAGGAAATGAAAGCTGATGGCAGTCACGAGGGCTGCATCGAGCAACTCTACCGACTCTATACCGAGTGTCTCTACAGCCCTGAGCCACGGTTGGATGAGATCGGCCGCCTGCGAGTTGATGAGCTTGAGTTGCGTCCGGAGATTCAGGATGCGGTCGCTCAGTCATGGGCCAAGGTCACGACTGAAAACCTTTCCGAGCTCACTGACTTTGCCGGATACAAACATGAGTTTTTGACCCTGTTTGGATTTGATATTGAAGGTGTCGACTACGACGCCGATGTGGCCACAGAGGTAGAGATTGCCAATCTGGTCTAACACCGCTCTGTATGTATTGCAGGTTTGCCAATAACAGCAGGTTTGTCGATAACAGCAGGTTAACAACACTCGAAAACAATTTATGAGTTCAAAAGCCACCCAATTCAGGCCAATACTGTTACACCCACGCTATTGGCTCACCTGGCTGGGTTTTGCTCTGTGGCGACTGATTACCACCTTGCCTTTTCCGCTGTTGTTGCTGTTGGGCAAGGGTATCGGGCTGCTGGTCTACACTCTGCCAACCCGGCGCAAAACCATTGCCCGGCGCAATATTGAAATCTGCTTTCCCGAGCTCAGCGCGGAGCAACAGCGCGCGATGCTGCGGGCCAACTTTATCAACACCGGTATCGCCCTGATGGAAGTGGGCATCGCCTGGTGGTGGCCAAAGAAGCGTTTCGCCAAACTGCTGCAATTTGAAGGGTTGGAAAACCTTGAGGCGGTGAAAGACCGCGGCATCATGATTTTGGGTATTCACTACACCACGTTGGAAATAGGTGCGTCCGGGATCGCTTCGCAGTGGCCGATGAAAGGCATGTATCGCGCCCACGGCAACCCTGTCTACGACTTTCTGCAAGCCAAGGGTCGTTTAAATAAAGCGATTGGCGACGGTGTGGTGTTCGAGCGCCGCGATGTGCGCGGCACCATGAAAGCGCTCAAGAATGGCGCCTCACTCTGGTATGGCCCGGATCAGGATTACGGGCTGCAGCAGGGTTTGTTCGCCCCGTTTTTTGGTGTGCAGGCCGCCACGGTTTACGCCACCGCGCGCTTTGCGGAAAAGACCGGCGCCGCGGTTGTGCCCTTTAGTCATATTCGTCTGCCCGGTTCCCAGGGTTATAAAATAACGGTTTATCCGGCGCTGGAACAGTTTCCGTCGGGCGATGACCTGGTCGATGCAACGCGTATCAATCAGCTGGTTGAACAGTTTGTGCGATTGCAGCCAGAGCAATATTTATGGGTCCATCGGCGCTTTAAAAATCGGCCCCCCGGTGAGGACGATCTCTACAATCTGCCGGCCAAAAAGAAACGCAAACGCCGTTAGAAGCGGATATAAAATCTCGGGGCATTCACGCAGCAGGTTTCGCTTGTGTCGCTCTGGGCCCATCAGTAACATGATGTGCTTTTAACCTATTGCAGCAAAAGGAAGCAGGAAATGATTACCGGAAGTATCGTCGCACTGGTCACGCCTATGCACCCGGATTCTCTGGAGGTCGACTGGCCCGCGTTGAAAAGGCTGGTTGACTGGCATATAGAGCAGGGCAGCGACAGCCTGGTTGCGGTTGGCACCACCGGTGAGTCGGCAACTCTGGATGTCGGCGAACATGCTGAAGTAATTCGCGTGGTTGTCGAACAGGCGGCTGGTCGCATTCCGATTATTGCCGGCACTGGCGCCAACTCGACGCGGGAGGCAATTGTGCTGACCCAGTCGGCGGCGGACGCCGGCGCTGATGCCTGTCTGCTGGTAACACCTTATTACAACAAACCGACCCAGGAAGGGCTCTACCTGCACTACAAAGCGGTTGCGGAAGCGGTGGCCATCGATCAGATTCTCTACAACGTACCCGGTCGCACAGCCTGCGATATGTTGCCTGAAACAGTTCTGCGCCTCAGCGCGATCGACAATATTGTGGGTATCAAAGAAGCCACCGGCGATATGCAGCGAGCGCGACAATTGATTGCCGAGCGTCCCGCAGGGTTTGCCATCTACTCCGGTGACGACGCCACAGCCAGAGAGTTGATGCTGATGGGCGGTAATGGCGATATTTCAGTGACCGCCAATGTTGCACCGAAACTGATGTCACAGATGTGCGCCGCAGCGCTTGCCGGTGACGCGGCCACAGCGGGCGAACTGGACAGCAAGCTGGCGCCCTTGCACCGCGATCTGTTTGTGGAAGCCAATCCGATCCCGGTCAAGTGGGCGGTGGCGGAACTGGGTCTGATAAGTAATTCACTGCGCTTGCCGATGACGCCTCTGAGCGCTGCACACCACCAACTGGTTCGATCTGCAATGCGCAGTGCCGAGCTTGTTTAAACTGATTACACGCAAATAAACGGGTTGCCAAGACATATGAAACGATTGATAAGCGCGCTGAATGTAGTGGTTATTTTAACGCTGAGCGGATGTGGATGGCTCGGCTTGCGAGATCGCAGCAATGACTATCTGCTGGCTGAGGAGACCGCGGTCACCGTGGTACCGGAAGGGCTCGACAACAATGCGCTTGGTGAGATCTACCCGATTCCGCAGATCCCTGTTGCCAGTGTCGAGCTGATCGAGTTTGACGTGCCGCGGCCACAGCCGGCGTCGGAGAACACCTTTGAACAGATGGTCAAGATTCAAAGCCTCGAAGGGCGGCGCTGGGTTCTGATCAATATCTCACCCAGCGAAGTCTGGCCACGCGTGCGCAATGTGCTCAATCGCAACGGCATTCCCGCTGCCCGTGCCGACGGATCAAAAGGTATTATTGAAACCGTATGGGTGAAATTCAGCTCCGACGATGAAAATTCCCACCGCTTCCGCTTCCAAATCTCCCCCGGCGTTCAGATCGACAGTGCCGAGATAACCGCGTTGCACAATCAAGCGCCGCGCTCGCAGGAAGATCAGGCCGAGTGGCCGCAGACCTCGGACAGCGACCAGCGCGAGCAGGATATATTGTCAATGATCGCCAACGATCTTGCCGGTACTGAAAATTATGCATCGGTATCGCGGCTGGCGCAGGATATAGGTGGCGAAGCCAAGGTGGAGGTGATCACGCCCGAGGTGGCCGATCCGTTTATTCTGGCCAAGCTGAGCTTCGATCGAACCTGGGCCTCGATTATCTATTCGGCTGATCGTGGTGGCTTTACCAATATCGATCAGAACCGCTCTGAAGGCGTTATCTATGTCAACTACACAGAGCCGACCACCAGTGAGCCCGGCTTTTTCTCCCGCTGGTTTGGCGGTGGTAAAGATGAGGTTCTCGAGACCAACTACCGGGTCCTGGTTGAAACCGTTGGCGCCAATGTTGAGATTCGCATTGTCGGGCCCGAGGGGCAGGGGCTGAATAAAGCCGAAGCGCTACGACTGTTAAAGACCTTGCGCGGTAATATGTCTTGATCGCTCCGCTACCCGGGTTAACGATAAACGGCGGTTAGCCCGATGCGCTTTGCATCTCTGGGCAGCGGCAGCAAGGGCAACGCTACTCTGGTCGAGTGGCGTGACACCTGCGTGATGATCGACTGTGGCTTTTCCATTCGCGACACCACCCAGAGGTTGGCCAAACTCGGCAAGACCCCGGACAATCTCGACGCCATCCTGGTCACCCACGAACACAGCGACCACTGGAAAGGGGTAGTGCCTCTGGCAGCCAGGCATTCAATCGATGTCTATGTCACCGCTGGCTGTCTGCGCAGCCGCAAAGTAGATGAGAAACAATTTCCCTTCCACATCATCGACAGCCATACGCCATTTCAGATTGGCGACCTTCAAATAACCCCGGTGCCAGTGCCTCACGATGCGCGAGAGCCGGTCCAGTTTGTGTTTAACAGCGATCGTCACCAGCTTGGCATATTGACCGACGTGGGTTCGTTAACACCCCATATCGAGACTGCCTACGCCAGCTGCGATGGTTTGCTGATTGAGGCCAACCACGACCTCGACATGCTCTATGCCGGCAGCTACCCCGAATTTCTCAAGGATCGGGTGGCCGGACCCTGGGGGCACCTGAACAATCATCAGACCGCCAAGTTGCTGTCCGGCATCGACCGTCAGCGTATGCAGCAATTGGTGATCGGTCATATCAGTGAAAAGAACAATAGTCTGGAGAGGGTTAAGAGCGCCGTCGAGGCGGTGGTCGATGGCTGTGGCAATCTGCATTACGCCTGTCAGCAGCAGGGGTTTGATTGGCTGGAGTTGAGCTAAGCACGTTTTCCGTAGCAGAAAAGTTAGCTGCAAAACATTTTTTTTTATCCACTGCAATATTTTTTTGGTACTTTTTCTTAACTATTTTCGATTTTTTTCCACAGATAGCGAATATTTCTACAAACAGTTTTATAAAACCGCCGTAAGTCATTGATTTTTAGGTTTCAAAAAACTAACTTGCTGTTTTATATGGTAATTTTTATCTGCTCAAAATTTGATCAATCTAACAGTCATGCCCATTTTTTGGGCTGTTGATGCACTCAATCCCTATTTAATCCACAAAGTTATCCACAGCTTTTGTGGGTATCTTTTTAGCTCCGACTTTGCACCCATGTGGTGCGGTCAACAAATTGTCATATTAGTTTGCTA
>JALRJD010000225.1 GCA_023255165.1 Porticoccaceae bacterium
GTAGTTGTCAGTTTTTGATTTCTGCATTTCAGGGTATCGAAATCGTAAATTTGCCCAGCAGTTGAGTAAGCTTGATCAGCGGTAGGCCAATCAATGACGTCGGATCGCTGCTGTCCACCGACTCAAACAGGCTAATGCCGAGAGATTCCGCTTTAAAACTCCCGGCGCAGTCATAGGGCTTGTCGGCTTGCAGATAACGTTCGATCTCATCCAGTTCAAGTTGGCGAAAGCGGACCTCGGTAATATCCACTGCGGTTTCAATCTGCGAAGCATTTAACACTGCTATGGCAGTGTAAAACCGGACTGTTCGACCTGATTGAGCGATCAGTTGCGCCACGGCCTGCTGGTGATTGCCTGGCTTGCCAAGGACCGGGTTGTTAGCACTGTCCGGTTGCAATAGCAGTTCCGCCACCTGATCGGAACCGATAATCACCGCGTCCGGATAGTGATGGGCGATGGCTTGGGCTTTTTCTGTGGCGAGACGCAATGCCAAATCCTGGGCCGATTCATTGTTTCGACGACTCTCATCCAGTTCCGCAGCCATGCACTCAAAGGGTAAATTAAGTCGTTCCAGCAATAACTTTCGATAGCTGGATGAAGAGGCTAGAACAAGCTGGTTCATGGATAATCTTCCGGTTTATTTTTCTCTGGCGCTCAGGGCCGAATATAGTGGCCGAAACGGCTCCATTTTGGTTGTTTTTCTTTGACAGATCAAAAACTTGACCCTATCATGCGCGCCTAACTGGGTACCACCTGTATTTATGGCACTGCCAACTCTAGTCGATCCGCGTAAACTTGCGAACCAGGGAATTGTCCTCGAGGGGCATTTCGAGGCGAAGCATTTGCCGAGATTGGCGCTGTCGGTTGAAAGCATAGAGTCGCCATTGTCCGCCTCACTGAAGTTTGAAGTGGACGAAGCCAAAGCGAAAGTTGTGGGTGGTTCACTGGGTATAGCGGTGAAAGTGATTTGCCAGCGCTGCCTGGACCCGGTGGTAGTGGACTTAAATGCTGACTTTGCCGCTCAGGTGATCTGGTCGGAAGATCAGTTATCCAGTGTTTCCGCTGATCGAGAGCCCTGGATCGTCGGCGACAAAATGGCGGATTTAAGCGAGTTACTGGAAGAGGAAGTGCTGCTGGCACTGCCGCTGGTCAACTACCATGATCAAGGTAGCTGCACCGGGGAGACTTTCCTGCCGCAGGACGCGTCCGCTGGTCAGACGCAAAACGATGAGGTTGTCGCAGACAATCCCTTTAATATTTTAAAGCAGTTGAAGAAATAACTTCGTCTGCACAGGATTATTGCTCAGGAGTAATCTATGGCTGTTCAAAAAAGTCGCAAGACACGTTCAAAGCGCGGTATGCGTCGTTCACACGATGCCCTCACTGCTCCAACAGTTTCAGTTGATTCGCTTAGCGGCGAAAAGCACCTGCGTCACAATGTGTCCGCTGATGGTTTTTACCGCGGTCGCAAAGTTGTCGAGACTGACGCCGAATAACTGAATAAAAAACTCTTTGGCAAATTCACTCAGAATTGCCGTTGATGCTATGGGCGGGGACTTTGGTCCTCGCGTCACTGTATCTGCGCTACTCGCATTTCTCCATCACCACCAGCAAGTTAACGCTCTGCTATTCGGTGATCAGGCTGAGCTGGCCGATCCATTATCCCGCTGTCACGACCAATCGATTCTGTCTCGAATAGATGTTCGACACAGCGATTGTCGCGTTGACGCGTCGGATAAACCCTCTTCTGTGCTTCGCAATAAACGCAATTCGTCGATGGCCATGGCTATGCAGGCGGTGGCATCCCACGAAGCGCAGGCGTTTATCAGCGCCGGCAATACCGGCGCGATTATGGCGCTGGGTCTGTTTACCCTGAAAGCGCTGCCGGGTATTTCACGGCCCGCCATCTGCACGGCTATTCCAACACTGACCGGGCGCAGCTTTGTGCTCGATCTGGGCGCCAATGTCGACTGTTCCGCTGATCAACTTTGTGAATTCGCCACCCTGGGTACATTGATGGCCAGCGAACTGGACGGCATCGAATCACCCAAAGTGCGACTGCTGAATGTGGGTGAAGAGGCCAATAAGGGCCGTGCCGAGATTCAGCGTGCGGCGGAGATGCTCGCAGCTGATCCATCAATTAATTACTGCGGCTTTATTGAGGGTGACGGTATTTTCGAAGGCGGTACGGATGTGATTGTCTGCGATGGCTTTGCTGGCAATGTGGCGCTGAAAACCAGCGAAGGGCTGGTGAAGATGGTCGGCGCCCGTTTTCGTAAAGCGGTGGGACGCAGTTGGGTCTCGCGTCTTGCACTGCTGCTGTTGAGCAAGCCGCTCAATCAATTGCGCAGGCAACTGGACCCGGCACTTTATAATGGCGCCTACGTACTGGGACTCGAAGGTGTGGTGGTAAAAAGCCATGGCAGCGCGACCCGGCAAGCTTTTGTTAATGCGCTGCAAGTGGCCACCGAAGCGGCTGAGCACAATTTGCCCAAAGTATTGTCGCCTATACTTAAGACTCAATTGAATCAAAACGGAAAAAAGAAGACGGACTTATGACACAAACTATCAACAGTAATTTGGCCTTTGTCTTTCCCGGTCAGGGATCACAGAAAATCGGCATGCTCGCGGAACTGGCAAGCGCAAATAGTCTGGTCGAGGAGACCTTTCAGGAAGCTTCTGAAGTACTTGGCTATGACTGCTGGCAGCTGGTGCAGCAGGGCGAACAGGAAGATATCAATCTGACTGAGCGCACCCAACCTATTTTATTGGCCGCCAGTGTCGCCATCTGGCGTCTGTGGCAACAGCAGGGTGGCCCCACTCCGGTGGCCATGGCGGGTCACAGTCTCGGTGAATGGTCGGCGCTGGTCTGCGCCGGCGCAGTGAATTTTGCTGACGCAGTGGCTATCGTGCGTGCTCGCGGCGCCTTTATGCAGCAGGCTGTGCCGGTTGGAGTTGGCGCGATGGCGGCGATTATGGGCATAGAAGATCAGATTATCATTGATGCCTGCACCGACTCCGCCAATGGCCAGATTGTTGATGCAGTGAATTTCAATGCGCCGGGCCAGGTGGTGATTGCCGGTGATGCCGAAGCCGTGGCACGAGCGATCAGTATCTGTAAAAAAGCTGGCGCCAAACGCGCGGTTGAGTTGCCGGTCAGCGCGCCTTTCCATACTTCATTAATGCGGCCAGCGGCGGACAACCTTGCCGAGATGGTCGAGCAAACCACGTTTGCGGCGCCAAAAATTCAGGTTGTGCACAATGTTAACGCTGAGACCGAGAGCAACCCGGAAGTGATCAAGACGCTGATGCTTGAGCAGATTTACAAGCCGGTGCTGTGGGTTGACTGTGTCAATGGTCTGTCTGCTCGCGGTGCTGAAATATTGGTCGAGTGCGGCCCCGGACGAGTGCTTAACGGTCTCTCCAAACGCATTGATCGCAATCTGACTTCGCTCTCGACTGACGATGTGGCGAGTCTCGAAAACGCTTTAACCTCAGTGTAAAAACCATTTAATTTTTTACAGGAAAACCCCATGAATCTTGATAATAAAGTGGCTCTGGTCACTGGAGCCACTCGTGGCATTGGCGCGGCAATTGCCGAAGCTCTGGGTAAAGCCGGCGCAACAGTTATTGGCACAGCCACTTCCGAAGCCGGTGCTGCCACCATTAGCCAGCGCTTTGCCGAGACCAATATTAACGGTGCTGGTATGGTGCTGAATGTGACCGATGCCGAGTCAGTCAACTCGGTGTTGCAGGCAATTAGTGATCAGTTCGGTGCGCCGACTGTTTTGGTTAACAACGCCGGTATCACTAAAGACAATATCCTGATGCGTATGAAAGACGATGAGTGGATGGATGTACTGGATACCAATCTGACCTCCATTTTCCGTCTCGCCAAAGCCTGTGTTCGTCCTATGACCAAGGCGCGTTGGGGCCGCATTATCAATATCAGTTCAGTGGTTGGCGCCATGGGTAACGCCGGGCAGAGTAACTACTCCGCGTCCAAGGCGGGGGTCGGCGGTTTTACTCGAGCATTGGCCAAGGAACTCGGCTCTAGAAATATCACGGTCAATACAGTGGCGCCTGGTTTTATCGATACAGATATGACAAAAGATCTGCCTGAAGCAAATAAAGAGGCTATGCTGACACAGATTCCCCTGGCTCGACTGGGTGCGCCGGAAGAGATTGCCGCGGTGGTGGGTTTTCTTGCCAGCGACGCGGCGGGCTATATTACCGGTGAAACCATCCATGTAAATGGTGGTATGTATATGGCGTAACCTGTTGATAAAAAAGCAGAAACTGCATTTTTATCATATAGGTCTAGCATTTTATAAATTGTAGGGTAAAATGCGCGCCCGTAAACACAGATTACCGCTGGATGAGCAGTTTTTGCTCGGTGGCACAATTAAAAGAGCGTTAACGGAATTCCTAATCGGACGTTAACCGAATTACCCCTGACAGGAGTAGACACACGATGAGTAATATCGAAGAACGCGTTATCAAAATGGTTGCTGAGCAACTGGGTGTTAAAGAAGAAGACGTTAAATCAACTTCCTCTTTCGTAGAAGACCTGGGCGCTGACTCACTGGACACAGTAGAGCTGATCATGGCTTTGGAAGAGGAATTCGACGCAGAAATTCCTGATGAAGAAGCAGAGAAAATCGCAACTGTTCAAGATGCCGTCAGTTATATCACTGCAAACAGCTGATTGTCGTAGTCTTTTATAAGATTTGCTCGATTCAAAAAAACCGCTCCACTTGGGGCGGTTTTTTTATGGCTGAAATTTAGGTTTAATAGACGTCCAATTCACGCCTCAAGGATGCCGGTCATCAGCATGCCAAGCCAATTAAAAACCTTAGCACTCAAGTTCGCGGTGCTTCACAGCGTGAACTGTGAATGAGCAGCAAGACTCTGACAATGGTCGATGGCGTGATCGCCAGCGAAGCGCCGGTTTCCGATCGCGGCAGCGCTTACGGTCATGGACTGTTTGAAACCATGCTGTTGCACAATGGTGGCGTGCCGCTGTGGCGCCAGCACTGCGCCCGGTTACTCCGGGATTCGCCAATACTTGGTATCGCAGTGTCGCAACAGCAACTGCAGGAATCTCTCGATGCATTAATTGCGGCCCTTGATAATAGCAACCTGTCCGCTGGCATTATCAAACTGACCGTGACAGCTGGTAGTGGTGGCCGCGGTTATCAGTCGCCCGAGGTGATAACGCCAAGAATTATCGCGCAGTATTTTGCGCTGCCCGAGGATATTGATTCGCAGCGGCAGCGGGGCATTCGTCTGACAGAATGCATCTATCGTCTGCCTGCCAACCCCATGCTTGCCGGGATCAAACATCTAAACAGGCTCGATCAGGTGCTGGCGCGCGCGGAGTGGGGCAGTGACCAGCCTTATGATGATGGCATTATGTTCAGTTGCGAAGGTCTGGTGATTGAAACCACCAGAGCCAATCTGTTTCTTAAAACCCCTCGGGGATGGATTACGCCCAAGCTCGATCGTGCCGGCGTGCGCGGAGTGATGCGTGAGCTGTTGCTCGACAAACTCTTCACCCAGTGCGGATTGCAGGCGGCAGAAGCGGATATCGACCGCGAACTGCTTGGCGCAGCCAGCGAGCTGTTTGTCAGCAGCGCTATTCGCGGTGTGGTGGCAGTGACATTTACCCCGACAACCGGTGAGCTTATCCCAGGCGCCGACACCCAGCTTGTGCAGCAGGCGCTGAACAATAGCTACCCGGGGTTTCCATGCTAAAACGCCCCTCGGTAAAACTGGTTGTGCGCGGTATGTTGGCGGTTTCACTGCTGCTGGTCTGTTCGCTGTGGCTGATGTCGGCACTCTATTACCATGTTCAGCAGCCGCTGCAGTTCAGCGAAGAGCAAAGCCAGCTGGTGATTGAAGTTGAGAAGGGCAGCTCGCTCTCGAGGGTCAACCGACAGCTTTATGATGCTGGCGTGTTGCCGCACCCGAAGTTGTTAAGCCTGTTTGCGCGGCTAAATGGGCAAACGGCAATACAGGCCGGGCAGTATCGTATTGAGGCCGGCGAATCGGCGCTGCAGCTGTTGAATAAATTTAATCGCGGCGATGTTCTGATATATCAGATTACCTTTCCTGAAGGCTGGAGCTACCGACAGTGGCTGGCACAGCTCGCCGGCATTGAGCAGTTTTCCGATATCCGTCAGTTAAATGACGCCCAAATTATGGTCGCCGCCGGGATCGATCAGGCAAATCCGGAAGGCTGGCTGTTTCCCGATACCTATACCTATGTCAGCTCGGATTCCGCCATCGATATATTGGCGCGGGCGCACCGCAAAATGGTTCAGGTGCTGGACCAGACCTGGCAGCAGCGTGCCCCAAACCTTCCTTATCAAAGCCCCTACGAGGCGCTGATAATGGCCTCTATTATTGAAAAAGAGACCGGGCTGGCGGAAGAGCGACCGGCGATTGCAGGCGTTTTTGTGCGGCGTCTGCAGAGAGGAATGCGCCTGCAGACTGATCCGACGGTGATTTACGGTCTTGGCGACGATTATCAGGGCAATATCACCCGCGCCCATCTAAAGTCAGTGACGCCCTACAATACCTACCGCATCAATGGCCTACCGCCAACACCGATCGCCATGCCCAGCGCCGCGGCGATTGAGGCAGCACTGCATCCGCAGTCTGGCGACGAGCTCTATTTTGTCGCTCGTGGCGATGGCGGCCATTACTTTTCCAAGAGTCTTGATGAGCATCAGAAAGCGGTGCGCCAATATCAGATCAATCAGCGTGCACTGAACTATCAATCGGCGCCAAAAGCTCAAAATCAGCAATAAACAAAACAAAGCATAAAAAACTGGCAACAAACCAGACAGTCAGGGGCAGACAGCAGCGTTGCAAGTGGTCACAATAAGCGCTCACAAATGGCGCTAAAAACAGAGCAAACCGGGATATCCAATGCGCGGAAAATTTATCACCATTGAAGGCACCGAGGGGGTCGGCAAGACCACCAATATCGAATTTATTCAGTCGTGGATGAATAGCAAGCAGCTTACCTTTGGCACCACCAGAGAGCCGGGCGGCACACCGTTGGCGGAGCAAATTCGAGAACTGTTGCTGGCGCCGCGAGAGGAGTCGGTATGCAGCACGGCCGAATTGCTGATGGTCTTTGCTGCTCGCGCACAACATCTTAATCAGGTGATCGAACCGATGCTCAGTGAGGGCGCCTGGGTGCTCTGCGATCGCTTTACCGATGCCACCTATGCCTACCAGGGCGCCGGTCGTCATATGCGCGACGACCTTATCCGCGATCTTGAATTGATGGTGCAGGGCAGTCTGCAGCCGGATCTCACGTTGATTCTCGATATCCCGGTGCAGGTGGGGCTTGCTCGGGCCAGCGAACGCAGCACCCCGGATCGCTTTGAGCAGGAACAGGTGGAATTTTTTGAGCGGGTGCGCAATCGCTATCTGCAGATCGCGCAGGACAACCCGCAGCGCTGTGTGGTGATCGACGCCTCCCGCTCACTCGAAGGGGTTCAGGCGCAGATTGCCGACACTCTGGAACAGTTCTGGGAGACGATCTAGTGTCAAGCATGCCATTGCCCTGGCAGGAGTCGGTTTGGGAATCTCTGAACAGCCGCATTGACGCGGGGCGGCTACCCCACGCGGTGCTGATCAGTGGCGACAGCGGCATTGGCAAGGCGCGGTTGGCACGGGCGCTGACCCAGCGTTTGATCTGTTCGGCGGAGATGGTCAAGTACGCCTGCGGCACCTGCAAAAGCTGCACCTTGCTGGCGGCGGGCAATCACCCTGACGTAACCTGGCTGGAGCCGGAGGAGAAGGGTAAGCCGATTAAAATTGATCAGGTGCGAGCGCTCTGTGAATCGCTGTCCAAGACGGCACAGCAGGGTGGTTGGAAAGTCGCCGTCATTGCTCCCGCCGAAACCATGAATATCAGCGCCGCCAATGCACTGTTGAAAAATCTTGAAGAGCCGCGAGCCAAAACACTGTTGATACTGGTTTCCCATCGCCCTGGCAGACTCTCGGCAACGATTCGCAGTCGCTGTCAGAAGCTGAGTCTACCAACCCCGGACAGCAACAGTACGCTGCAGTGGTTGACTCAGGTCACTGGCGACCAGAGCGCCGCCGAGCAGGTACTACCGCTTGCCGGAGGGCGGCCATTGCTGGCGCTGGATTATCTGCAGAGTGGCGATCTGGAGCAGCGTGCGGAGTTCGAACGCCTGGTCGCCGATGTGCGGGAGGGGTCGCTGTCACCGCTGGCGGCCGCCCAACACTGCCAAAAGCTCGATGGCGATCAGTCAATCGAGTGGTTTAGCCGTTATATCCATCGCCTGGCCACCACCGATCTGGCCGAGCGGCCTAACACCGCGCTGTTTGGCTTTTCCGACAAACTACTGCGCGCGCGCAACTGGATCGTCAGCGGTAATAATCCCAACCTGCAGTTGCTCTGGGAGGAGCTGTTTATGGACTGGGTGATGGTGTTCAAGGCGCGCAAATAGGTCGAAATCAGGATTTGGTGCTAAGCTAAAACAAGGTGACAAGGAGAGGGCATAAGGATGCGAGGTGATACGGATGTTTAGTGGTGGCAAGCGCGGTATTTTATCGCTGGAGATCAAAGGCGAAGATACGCTTTATGAACATTACATGGCGTTTGTACAGGGCGGTGGCCTGTTTGTTCCAACAACCAAAAGTTACGAGCTGGGCGATGATATTTTCTTTTTGTTGGATATCTATTTGCGCCCCGAGCCGATTCCCATGACTGGCAAGGTGGTGTGGGTAACCCACAAGGGCTCGGCCAGTTTCAAGCAGCAGGGTGTTGGCGTTCAGCTAAGCGATGAACATGAAGATTTGAAAACTGATATTGAACAGGCTTTAACCGGTACGGTACACTCCCACAAGCCTACATTAACCATGTAGTAACCCATTCCAAAAAGACGTTTCACGCTATGCTGGTAGACTCTCACTGCCATCTCGATCACCTGGATGTGAGCGATCGGGAGGGCGGCCTAAGTGCTGTATTGAATGCTGCTCAGTCTCGCGGTGTCACCAAATTCCTCAGTGTTGCGGTGGATATGGCCAGCTCACGATCACTGATTGAGCTCACCGCCCGACACGATAATGTCTACTCCTCGGTGGGCGTTCACCCATTGCAAAAAACACCTCAACCGGTGCCAGAGATCGACGAACTGGTCAGTCTGGCGCAACAGCCCCGAGTGGTGGCTGTGGGCGAAACCGGGCTCGACAATTTTTACAGCAGCGAGACCATTGACTGGCAGCGCCAGAGTTTTATTCATCATCTGCGGGCCAGTCAGCAGGTCAATAAACCGGTGATTATTCATACTCGCGATGCCCGCGACGAGACTATCGAACTGATGCGTAAATATCAGCCAGACGCTGGTGGTGTGATGCATTGTTTTACCGAGAGCTGGGAGATGGCAGAGCGCGCTCTGGCGCTGGGGTTTTATATTTCCTTTTCCGGCATTGTTACTTTTAAGAACGCCGAACAATTGCGCGACGTAGCGCTCAAAGTACCGCTGGATCGTATGCTGGTGGAGACTGATTCGCCTTGGCTGGCGCCGGTTCCGTATCGTGGTTCCCAGAATGAGCCGCAATATGTGCGTGAAGTTGCCCAGTGCATAGCCGATCTGCGTGGAATCAGCCTCGAGCATCTGGCTGAGGCCACCAGTGCTAATTTTCAACGTCTGTTCCAGATACCTGCATAGAGCTAAATGTGATGACCCAACAATCAAATAACCAGCAACAAAATAGCCCGCAATCCAATTTTATTATCCGCACCTTTCCGGTCGGACCGCTGCAGTGCAACTGCTCGATTATTGGCGACTCCGTCAGCGGTAAGGCGCTGGTGATCGATCCAGGTGGCGACGCAGATAAAATTCTGGCGCTGTTGAAAGAGCTCAATCTCAAGGTGGTGGCGATCATTCACACTCATGCTCACCTCGATCATATACTGGCCTCCGGTGAGATCAAAAAAGCCACCGGCGCGCCGATTTTGCTGCAGGATTAAAGAAAACAGATTTATCTATAGCTTTTTCTTTGAAAGCAGACGAAACGTCTTCTGAAGTACAATATTTGGCCGCAGCACCTCATTATTTAGAATCTTGGGGTGATGTTGAATTGAAAAAAGGCCATTATGCCTTAACACAGCCAGCTATTCGACCTTTATTTGACACTAGACAATTTCAAGAAGCTTTATTAAAATGGGTAGGAAGTGATGTTTCTTATCACGATTATATCAAAGATGCTTGGGGTTCTACCATTTTAGGTGGTAGTTCATTCAATCAAGTATTACACGATGGTGTTTATGTTGGTGCTATTGCAACAGAAGTTACTGCAACTACTGAAACCTCGACTGAAATACCTTCTGGTAATGCAGCCAAGGCTTTAGCTGGTTCAGTTAAAAAATCAAATTTCGAATTATCATTATATACCAAAGTAGGTATGGGAGATGGGCAACATGCCAACAACCCATGGCTACAAGAATTTCCAGACCCTATTACTAGAGCATCTTGGGATAACTACTTAACTATTTCAAAAGCTGATGCAGATGCGTTAGGTTTAATGAATAAACACGTAGCCAATGGTGCATTAAATGGTAGTTATGCTAAAGTTACCGTAAATGGTACAACTGTTATTGCTCCAGTGATGATTCAACCAGGACAAGCAAAAGGGAGCGTTGGTTTAGCTTTAGGTTACGGAAAAACGAAAGGTTTAAAAGAAGAAATGCAAACAGGTGTGAATGCGTATGCTTTATACCAAGGGTTTAACACAGCACAAAGCGTTACTATTGAGGTTGCAGTTGGAGAGCATGAGTTTGCTTCAGTACAGTTGCATAATACCTTAATGGGGCGTGGTGATATTATTAAAGAAACATCTTTAGAAATATTTAATACAA
>JALRJD010000297.1 GCA_023255165.1 Porticoccaceae bacterium
CACCAATACATGATTATTCTGAAATTAATAATAAATCAGAAGAATCATTTCCTGAAGATATTAGATTAAAATATTTCACACATTTAAATCCAACTTGGTTGGAAGGTCTTTCATTTAATTCAGCGCACCCATGGATTCCTGCGGTTGCTACGCGCCCTCGGAACGACTGGCCTAAAAATGATGTCAATAAAGTAGCGATAAAAAAGACTAATCCGCGAGCAAGGTCTTCAGTGACAAGCTCTCATCTGCCAACTGCTCTGCTGCCAGCTGCTGGCCCTCGAGAATCAGACGCTTGCCGAGCATAAATTCCTGTGGTCGATTCACCGCATCCACCGCCAGCAACTTACCATCCTGCAGATAAAAGGCCGCGAAACTGCGACTACCTTCTATATCGCCACGGATCACCACATCGGTGTAACCCTGAGAGAGGCCGGCGATCTGCAGTTTCAGATCGTATTGATCAGACCAAAACCAGGGCAGGGCGGAGTAGGGTTTAAGACTGCCACACAGCGTATTGGCCGCTACGGTCGCCTGGTCGAGTGCATTTTGTACTGACTCCAAACGCAGCTGGCGCTGATAAATCGGGTTGTAATGCGAGCTGCAGTCACCGACTGCGAGAATATCTTCGTCGCTGGTGCGGGCGAATTCATCGACAACGATGCCGTTCTCGACCTCAAGACCAGCCTGCGCAGCCAGTTCGGTGTTAGGGATAACGCCAACGCCGATAATCACCAGGTCGGCTGGATATTCGGCGCCATTTTGACACTGCACCGAAGTTACTTTCTTGTCGCCGGAAAGGCTGGTTGCCTGGACATCGGTAACAATCTCGACGCCTTCTTCAGCATGAATGCGTGCATAAAAGGCTGCGACTTCCGGTGCGGTAACACGTTGCAAAATGCGTGGCAGCGCTTCGAGCACAGTGACCTGCATGCCGAGCTTGCGCAGCGATGCGGCGGTCTCGAGGCCAATGTAGCCACCACCGATAATCACGGCGCTTTTTCCAGCTCCGGCAAATTGTTTAATCTGTTGAGCATCGTTGAGATCGCGCAGATAAAAAACGCCATTGAGGTCGACGCCGGGGATATCAATTTTGCGCACGCGAGCGCCGGTGGTCAGTACCAGCTTGTCGTAATTCAGCGCGGTGCCATCGTCCAAAAGCAGCTGCTTGTTGGCGCGATCAATGGCGCTGGCGGTGACGCCCATGGTGATGCTGACTTGCGATTTTTGGTAAACCGCGGCGGGGCGGATAAGAATTTGCTCAAGGTTTTTTGCCCCGGAAAGATAGTCTTTTGACAATGGTGGCCGATGATAGGGCAGGTGGTATTCGTTGCTGATCATTGAGATGGAGCCTGTCCATCCTTGTTGGCGGAGTGTGGGGGCTAGCTGCGCTGCTGCGTGGCTGGCACCGACAATGATGCATTTGGATTTTGATTCCATTGGGGTGGGGGCTCCGGTTCAAGGGGGGGGTCGTTTTAATGGGGCAACTATACATCGTTTAAATAAAAACAAACAAGATGGTCTTTAAATTTTGATGTACCACTGTTTTGAAAATTATTGTGCGGTGTTTTATCGCTGCCTTCAACTTTTCTGTTCTGAGTTAACTGTTTTTCAGGGTCTAGCCTGAGGATTTGTTTGGTTCTTTGATCAGAGGTTAACGCCGTCTTTACGGGGGAGCCTTTTTTATTTCGTCATTCCGAGGGAACGCAGAAACCCGAAGGAATCCAATAAATCACGCTGCAAAGAGCCCAGCATCAGCAGACCCTTGTTCGCGGTTCCATTCCTTTGCGCCTTTCAGCGCTCGGAAAACTCGCTTTGCATCCCTGCAAAGCTCAGACAGTTCCGTCGCTCAGCCTGAAAGTCGCTGCAGTCATAAGCGGA
>JALRJD010000304.1 GCA_023255165.1 Porticoccaceae bacterium
CCGCAATCGGCAGTAGCAATGCGCTCATAGTTTCTCCAAATTACCGCCTCGCGAGCGGTGAGTTCTATTTCTTCACAAGATCGGGGATGGTATAGTGCTCGGCCAAAATTGTCAGCAAACTTCCAGCAGATTGTTACATCGTTTTTGCATCGATTTGCGTACAAAAGAGCTGTCGATTAACAATCGAAATTTTTCACCACAATTTGTCGCAGCAGTTTTTACAACAACAAGATTATGAACAGGAATTTTATGGCAGCTCTAAAAAGGTTCTATGCAATTGTTCTGGCTTTTAGCCTGATTGCATTTGTGTCAATAGCGAATGCCGAGGACAATGCCAGCGATCCCTATCAGCAGATCGAACAGGTTACCGTTGACCTGCTGGAGATTATCTCGACCTACCGCGATGGCTATCCCGAGAACGAACAGGCCTATTTTGCCAGTCTCGACAAATTGCTTTCGACCCATATTGATTTTGGTTTTATCGCTCGCAATGTGATGGGTAGCTATGGCAAAAGCGCCACCGCCGACCAGCGCGAGCGCTTTGCCGAGGAATTCCGTGCCGGTCTGATTGAAACCTATGGCCGTGGCCTGATCGGTTATGAAGATCAGGAAATTGTGCTGCTTAAGTCGGACGCCATCGAGCCTGACCAGCGCCGGGTGACCGTAAGGCAAGAGATTCGCAGCGTCGACGCAGTTTATCCGCTAGAGTACAGTATGGCGCGCAAAAAGAGCGGTGAGTGGATGGTGGTCAATGTGGTGATCAATGGTATCAACCTTGGCAAAACCTTCCGCAACCAGTTTGTGCAGTCCGCGCAGCGATCCGGCGGCGATTTAGACGCTGTGATCAACGGCTGGTCGACAGAATAAACCACAGCGCTTGCCTTTTGGTTTGGCGCCACGATAAAAGAGTAGGTTATGAATCCTGAAGATGTAAAAGTACTGCTTGAAAGCGCTCTGCCCGATTGTGAATTTCAGGTTGCCAGTGAGGGCAGCCATTTTAATATTATCGCCGTTGGTGATGTGTTTGCCGGCAAGCGCGCGGTGCAGCGTCAGCAGCTGATCTATGCCGCTCTGCAGCAAGAGATCTCTTCTGGCGCCATGCACGCGGTCAATATGAAAATTTTCACCCCCGATGAGTGGCAGGCCAACGCTTAAGCTGATCTGCTGATTGCACTGTTTGAAATAACAGCTCAGTCTTTTCCCAAACAGTCGCCTGGCGATGAAAAGGTTATTTGATGGACAGATTAATAATTCAAGGGGGCGGGCCGCTCAACGGCGAGGTATGGATCTCCGGGTCGAAAAACTCCGCGCTGCCGATTCTCGCGGCAACCCTGCTCTCTGAAGGACTGGCGACAGTCTCCAATCTGCCCCACCTGCAGGATATTACGACCACTATCGAGCTGCTCGGCACCCTTGGTGTAACGGTCAGTATTGATGAGAGGATGCAACTGGAGGTGGATAACTCGACATTGCACAGCCTTACTGCGCCCTATGATCTGGTCAAAACCATGCGCGCATCAATACTGGTGCTGGGGCCGCTGTTGACCCGCTACGGTGAAGCCAACGTTTCATTTCCCGGTGGATGTGCGATCGGCAGCCGGCCGGTGGATCTGCACCTGCGTGGACTTGAAGCGATGGGCGCAACGATTGAAATCGAGGAAGGCTATATCAAGGCGCGCAGCAATGGCCGCCTGGTTGGCTGCCATATCCTGATGGATGTGGTTTCAGTCGGGGCGACCGAAAACCTGCTGATGGCCGCGGTGTTGGCGGAAGGGCAGACAGTGATCGAAAACGCCGCGCGCGAACCGGAGATTGTCGATCTGGCCAACTGCCTGAATGCCTGGGGCGCCGATATTCAGGGCGCAGGTTCCAACCGTCTGGTTATCAACGGCGTTGAAAAAATCACCGGCGGACACTTCAGGGTGATGCCGGATCGCATTGAGACCGGCACCTATCTGGCCGCCGCTGTGGCGACTCGCGGCAAAGTCAAAGTGACACAGACTGATCCGGGTTCGCTTGAAGCGGTGCTGATCAAGCTGCAAGAGGCCGGCGCTGTGATTACCCAGGGTGAAGACTGGATCGAGCTGGATATGCAGGGTAAACGCCCGAAAGCGGTAAATCTCAAAACGGCTCCCTATCCGGGCTTCCCGACCGATATGCAGGCCCAGTTAACCGCGATTAATGCGGTCGCCGAGGGCACCGGAGTGGTTATTGAAACCATCTTTGAAAATCGCCTGATGCAGGTTCAGGAGTTAAATCGCATGGGCGCGGTCATTACCGTCGAGGGCAATACCGCCGTGGTCACCGGGGTCGAGCGGCTTAAGGCGGCGCCGGTAATGGCATCCGATCTGCGCGCTTCCGCAGCGCTGGTAATAGCTGCTATGGTTGCTGATGGAGAGACAGTGGTGGATCGTATTTACCATATCGATCGCGGCTATGAATGTATTGAAGAAAAATTGCGGTTGCTCGGCGCCAAAATCAGGCGCGTGCCAGACTAGTCCAGCAACGGACTCACAAGCCGGTAACAAGTAGACAGGATAATGACACAGATAACTATCGCCCTGACCAAGGGCCGCATTTTAAAAGAGACTTTGCCACTGCTGGCCAGCGCCGGGATTATTCCCGCCGAGGATGTTTTCTCAAGCCGCAAGCTGGTGTTTCCAACCAACCGTGACAATGTGCGGGTGATTATTCTGCGCGGCTCGGACGTGGCGACCTATGTGCAGTTTGGCGCCGCCGATCTGGGGGTGGCGGGCAAGGACATGCTGCTCGAACATCAGGGCGATGGCTACTACGAACCGCTGGATTTGGGTATTGCCCGCTGCAAGCTGATGACCGCCGCGCCAGTGGGTGCGCCGCAGCAGTCCGGGCGGCTGCGCGTGGCAACCAAATATATTAATGTTGCCAGGCAGTTTTATGCCCAACAGGGCAGGCAGGCCGATCTGATTAAACTCTATGGAGCAATGGAACTGGCGCCGATACTGGATCTGGCTCAGGAGATTGTCGATATTGTCGATACCGGCAACACCTTGAAAGCCAACGGCCTCGAGCCGCGCGAGGAGATTGCCGAGATCAGTTCGCGGCTGATCGTCAACAAGGCCGCGATGAAAACCAAATTTACCGAAGTTCAGGCAATTATCGATGCGTTGAAAGAGGCGCTGGAGAGCAACTGATGACCAATGCCTCCAATTCAAACTCCGCCGCGGGTGCCATCTCAGAGAACATTAAAGAGTTGACCATTAAAAGGCTCAACAGTGGGGACGCCAATTTTGATCAAACCCTCGACCAGCTGATCGCCTGGGATATGGTTTCGGATGCCGAAATTGAGGCGACCGTATCGGCGATTTTGCGTCAGGTAAAAGCGGATGGCGATCAGGCGCTGGTGGAATTGACCAATCGTCTGGATCGTCGGGATGTCACTGCAGTGGATCAACTCGAGATCCCTCAGCCGCAGCTGCAACAGGCTCTTGAAAGTATCGACAGTGAAACCCGTCAGGCGCTTGAAGTGGCCGCAGAGCGTATCCGTGAGTATCACAACCACCAGTCGCAGACTTCGTGGCAGTATCAGGAAGCCGATGGCACAACCCTGGGTCAGCAAATCACACCTCTCGACCGGGTTGGCATCTACGTGCCTGGCGGCAAAGCCAGTTACCCTTCGTCAGTGTTGATGAACGCTATCCCGGCGCGGGTTGCCGGCGTTGGTGAGATAATTATGGTGGTTCCATCGCCAGCTGGCGAGCTGAGCCCGATGGTTCTGGCGGCCGCCGCTATTGCTGGCGTCGATCGAGTATTCACCATCGGAGGCGCCCAGGCGGTAGCGGCACTGGCCTATGGCACCGAGACAGTGCCCAAAGTGGACAAAATTGTCGGCCCGGGCAATATCTATGTCGCCACCGCCAAGCGCATGGTGTTTGGCCTGGTGGGTTTGGATATGGTCGCCGGCCCCAGCGAGATTCTGGTGGTCTGTGACGGTGGCACAGACCCCGACTGGATCGCCATGGACCTGTTCTCTCAGGCTGAACACGATGAAGATGCCCAGGCTATTTTGGTTGCCTGGGACCAGGATTATATTGCCGCGGTGCATCAGAGTATGGCCCGTCTGTTGCCGGAGATGGAGCGCAGCGACATTATCCGCCAGTCACTGCAGCGCCGCGGTGCGCTGATTACCGTGCGAGATGCGCGGGACGCGCTGACAATTATTAATCGCATCGCCCCGGAACACCTCGAATTGTCGGTGGCTGATCCTGAGGCCTGGCTGCCGAACATTCGTCACGCTGGTGCGATCTTTATGGGTCGCCACACCGCCGAGGCGCTTGGTGATTACTGTGCCGGGCCCAACCATGTGCTGCCGACATCGGCCACAGCACGTTTTTCATCGCCACTGGGTGTCTATGACTTCCAGAAGCGCAGCTCGCTGATTTTCTGTTCCGAACAGGGCGCCTCCGAGCTGGGCAAGGTCGCCTCGGTGCTGGGGCGTGGTGAATCGCTGACCGCTCACGCGCGCTCGGCAGAATATCGCATACGCGATTAAGTCAGGATCTGGTTATGAGTCAATACTGGAGCAATTTTGTCAGCGACCTCGACCCCTATACCCCGGGCGAGCAACCGGCGATCAATAATCTCACCAAGTTAAATACCAATGAGAACCCCTATCCGCCGTCACCGGCTGTGATGGAGGCGATGCGCGCCGCGGTGAACGCCGATCTGAGGCTCTATCCGCCGCCGAATGCTGACCAACTCAAGCAGACTGTCGCGGACTATTTTCGGCTGACCCCGACTCAGGTATTCGTTGGCAATGGCTCTGATGAAGTGCTGGCTCATGTTTTTAATGGGCTGTTTCGACAGGCACAGCCGATTCTGTTTCCGGATATCAGCTACAGCTTTTATCCGGTTTACTGTGGACTCTATGCCATTGAGTTTGAAAAAGTACCGCTGGCGGATGATTTTTCTCTCGATCTCGACGACTATCGGCGTGCCAATGGTGGCATTATTTTTCCCAACCCCAATGCTCCCACTGGCCGTCTGGTCGGCTTGGCAGCGATTGAAGAGTTGCTTAAAGCGAACCGCGATTCAGTAGTGGTGGTTGACGAAGCCTATATCGATTTTGCCGAGTCCGGCGCCAGCGCTGTGAGTCTGATTGATCAGTACGACAACCTGCTGGTGGTGCAAACACTGTCGAAATCCCGTGCTCTGGCTGGCTTGCGAATTGGTTATGCCCTGGGTTCCGCGCAGTTGATCGAAGGGTTGGAGCGAATCAAAAACAGCTTTAACTCTTACCCGCTCGGGCATGTTCAACTCGCGGCAGCGGTCGCCTCATTTAATGATCAAGAGTATTTTGAGCGCATGCGGCAGCAGGTGATCAACAGTCGTGATGTGTTGGTTGAGCAGCTGGAAACTCTCGGTTTTGATGTACTGCCCTCGGCGGCAAACTTTGTCTTTGCCCGCCACGCGGACCATGATGGCCAACTACTCACTGCGGCGTTGCGCGAGAAAAATATTATTATTCGCCATTTCAACAAACCGCGAATCGATCAGTTTTTGCGCATTTCGGTGGGAACAGCGGAGCAAAACCAGCAGCTGATTGAAGCGCTGACCGCGATCGTTAATACCTGAATACGGTTACGGACTGGTCGGGCGAATGCCGGCGACCGCGGTAACGGTAAAGGTTTGACCCTGACGCCAAATCTCTAATTCAATCGGCGCGCCAGGCGCCACATCAGCAATCTGGCTGATGCTGGTCTGGCGGTCGGTAACCGGTTCGCCATTAATCGTAATCACAACATCAGCGGGTTGAATGCCAACCATATAAGCTGGGCTGCCATTGTAAATGGCTCGTACCAGCAGGCCGTGGGTGAGCGGCAAATTCAGCCGCTCGGCAATCGGCGCTGTCAGCGGAAATGCATCCATACCTAACCAGCCGCGCACCACATAGCCATAACTGACAATATCCTTGAGTACCTTTGTCGCTGTATCCGCCGGGATTGCAAAGCCAATACCAACCGAGCCGCTCTGATTGAGTATCGCGGTATTGATGCCGAGCAGGTTGCCATAGCTGTCGACCAGCGCGCCGCCGGAGTTGCCCGGATTGATATCGGCATCTGTCTGAATAAAATTTTCAAAGGTGTTTAGACCGAGACCATTGCGGCCCGTGGCGCTGACAATGCCCTGCGTAACAGTCTGACCCACGCCGTAGGGGTTGCCTATCGCCAGCACCACATCACCGATCTTGGCTTGCGACGGCTCACCGACCGAAATTGGTTGCAAGTTGTCGGCGTCTATTTTTAGTACTGCCAAGTCGGTCTCAGGGTCTTTACCCACCACGCTGGCCGAAGCTTCGCGGCCGTCGTAGAGCAACACCAGAATCTGGTCGGCGCCGTCGATAACATGGTTGTTGGTGAGCATAAAGCCATCCGCTTGCATGATCACACCGGAACCCAGCGAGGACTGAATACGTTGTTGCTGGTTGTTAAACAGGCGGCGGAAATAGGGGTCGCTGAGCAGCGGGTGGTCAGCTGCCTTGGTGATCTTGCGGGTGTAGATATTAACCACCGATGGCGCTGCACGAGCCACTGCGTGGGAATAAGAGACCGGTCCGGTCCACTCATTGTTGCTGCGGTGGTCGAGATCGACTGAGGATTCTTCAGTGGTGCTATGTTGTTGGCGAAATTCCGGGAACACAGTCAGCAAAAGGGCAGCGGCGGCCAGGCCAACCAGGGCCGGTTTGCCGATATAGCTGATTATAAAATTGACTGTGCGATGACTGGACACGCCTGATTCTTATCCCCCTGATAGTCGTGCTGGCCGCGGCCAGCGAGACAGATTATGGCACAAAATCGTGTCGCCTCAGCGCAATAAATTGGACAGGCGCGGATCTGGCGTTTTGGACTTGCGGTAAATAAGCAACATATGACCGATCGATTGCACCAGGGTCGCCGAGTGAGTCGTGCAGATACTGTCGGTGAGCGCCTTCTTGGCATCGCGGTCGTCGGCGACCAGTTTGATCTTGATTAGCTCGTGGTCAGTGAGTGCGCGCGCAATCTCATTGTTGACGTTTTCGCTGAGGCCATTGCCAGCCACGGTGACCACCGGCTTGAGATTATGGCCTAATCGGCGTAAATGTTTTTTATCCGCATTGGAAGTTGTCATAATGTGCGACTCACTTTAAAGGTCGGCCATTCTAGCGAAAACCACCCCATGGCGAAATCGAAAAATCGTAGTTGGATAAAACAACATGTTAACGATCCCTATGTGCAGCAATCGCAGCGGGATGGCTATCGTTCGCGAGCAAGCTATAAATTGCTCGAAATTATCGGCAAGGAGCGTTTGATCCGCCCCGGCATGACCGTCGTAGACCTTGGAGCGGCTCCAGGTGGATGGTCGCAGGTGGCTATGGAATTGGTCGGCCATGAGGGCAGAGTGCACGCGGTTGATCTGTTGCCGATGGACGGCATCGCCGGCGTCGATTTTATCCAGGGAGACTTTACCGAAGAGCCGGTTCTGCAGCAGCTTATGGCGCTGATCGATAATCGCCCTGTCGACCTTGTAATTTCTGATATGGCCCCCAACTTAACAGGGAGCAAGGCGGTTGACCAACCGCAGATTATCTATCTGGTTGAGCTGGCTGTGGATCTGGCCGCTCAGGTGTTAAAACCGGATGGCGTTTTTATTGCCAAGCTGTTCCAGGGAGAGGGATTTGATGAGTTTGTGCGTCAAGTCAGAACATTGTTTAATACAGTCAGTATGCGTAAACCCGATGCCTCGAGATCCAAATCCCGGGAAGTCTACATGGTTGCCAAGGGCCTAAAGGCCCGTTAAAGAGGATACAAACTTGAACGATTTGGTAAAAAATCTGGTTGTCTGGCTGGTTCTGGCTGCCATTCTTATGTCTGTTTTCAACAGCTTCACGCCGCACCAGGAAACCAACGAAGTTGTTTATTCAGACTTTATTACCGAGGTGCAGAATGAGCGGATTTCCAGCGTTTCCATTGACGGCCTGATTATTGAAGGCGTGCGCATGGATGGTTCCAGCTTCAAGACTGTGCGACCCAATGTTCAGGATCCCGGCCTGATGGACGACCTGCTCAACCACAATGTCAAAGTGGTGGGCAAGGAGCCCGAGACCCCCAGCCTGCTGTCGCAGCTGTTGGTGGCAGCTTTTCCGATTCTTTTAATTCTGGCGATCTTTGTCTTCTTTATGCGTCAGATGCAGGGCGGCGGTGGTGGCAAAGGCGGCCCAATGAGCTTTGGCAAGAGCAAGGCCAAGCTGCTTAACAGCGATCAAATTAATACTACCTTTGCCGATGTTGCCGGCGTCGATGAGGCCAAGGAAGATGTCGGTGAGCTGGTCGAGTTTTTAAGCGACCCATCGAAATTCCAGCGCCTCGGCGGCCGTATTCCCAAGGGCGTGCTGATGGTTGGCCCTCCGGGCACAGGTAAAACACTGTTGGCCAAAGCCATTGCCGGTGAAGCCAAAGTGCCGTTTTTCTCGATCTCAGGTTCCGACTTTGTCGAGATGTTTGTCGGTGTCGGTGCCTCGCGGGTGCGCGATATGTTTGAGCAGGCCAAAAAGCAGGCACCGTGCATTATCTTTATCGACGAAATTGACGCGGTTGGTCGACACCGTGGCGGCGGCTGGGGTGGCGGCAACGATGAGCGCGAGCAAACCCTGAATCAGCTGCTGGTTGAGATGGATGGCTTTGAAGGCAATGAAGGTGTGATTGTGATTGCCGCAACCAACCGTCCCGATGTATTGGATAAAGCACTGCTGCGACCGGGCCGATTCGATCGCCAGGTCTATGTCAGCCTGCCGGATATTCGCGGTCGCGAGCAGATCCTCAAGGTGCATGGCCGCAAAGTGCCAATAGATGAAAGTGTTGAGCTGAGTGTGATCGCTCGCGGCACGCCCGGTTTCTCCGGTGCGGATCTGGCCAACCTGGTCAATGAAGCAGCGCTGTTTGCCGCGCGCGGCAATCGACGTGTGGTCGGGATGGAAGAATTTGAAAAAGCCCGCGACAAAATTATGATGGGCGCCGAGCGCCGTTCCATGGTGATGTCGGATAAAGAGAAGGCCAATACCGCGTACCACGAAGCCGGCCATGCGATTATCGGCCGTCTGGTTCCGGAGCACGACCCGGTGCACAAGGTCACTATTATTCCCCGCGGTCGCGCACTGGGTGTGACCCAGTATCTTCCCGAGGAAGATCGCTACAGCATGAGTCGCCGTCAACTGTTTAGCCAGCTCTGCAGTCTGTTTGGCGGACGTATTGCCGAGGAGCTGGTGGGCGGGCTGGATGCGGTCACCACCGGTGCCTCCAATGATATTGAGCGGGCCACTCAGATGGCGCGTAATATGGTCACCAAATGGGGTCTGACCGAGAAAATGGGCCCAGTGCTCTACGGTGAAGATGAATCGCAACAGCCGGGCGGTGGCAATGCCCATTACTCCGAAGATACATCGCGGCAAATTGATCAGGAAGTGCGACAAATTCTCGACGACGCCTACAGTCAGGCGAAAAAATTACTCGAAGACAATCGCGATATTCTTGAAGCGATGAAAGATGCGTTGATGGAATATGAAACCATTGATGCGGATCAGGTTGATGATCTGATGAATCGACGTAAAGTGCGTCCGCCCCAGCAGTGGGATGACAATGATTCCGACAAAGGTGCGGGAAGCACTGCCGAATCCGCCAAGTCGACTCAGAAAGAAGAGGGTCCGATTGGTGGCCCGGTGGAAGAGATCTAAATCGATCATGCAAGATCGGCCCCGCTGTCAGACTGGCTGCGGGGCTTTTTATTTTTAAACCCGGCGGTGAGTACAACAATGACGGCAAGGACATTAACCTGCGGCAATAAAATACTCGATCTGTCGCGCCCCGTGGTCATGGGTATTCTCAATGTGACGCCGGATTCCTTTTCCGATGGCGGCCAGCTCTACGCGGGTGAAAGCATTGATCTGGACAAGACGCTGCACACCGTTGAATCGATGCTCCGTGACGGCGCCGATATTATTGATATTGGTGGCGAGTCGACCCGGCCCGGCGCATCGCCGGTGTCGGTGCAGCAGGAACTGGATCGAGTGATGCCGGTATTGCAGGCGGTTAACAGTCGCTTTGATACCCTGGTGTCTGTTGATACCAGCACGGCTCAGGTTATTACTGAGGCCAGCCAGTCAGGCGCCCACCTGATTAATGATGTACGCGCCCTGCAGCGCGAAGGCGCTCTTCAAGCCGCCGCAGCCAGTGGCCTGCCAGTCTGCCTGATGCATATGCAAAACCAGCCCGACACCATGCAGACCAACCCGGTTTACAGCGATGTGGTCGGCGAAGTGCTCGCGTTTCTGTATCAACGCAAACAGGTTTGTGTGGATGCCGGCATCGACAGTGAGCAGATTCTGTTCGATCCCGGGTTTGGGTTTGGCAAAACACTGCAGCACAATCTTGTCCTCAACAGTGCCCTTGACCGCTTTGTCGACACCGGCCACAGCCTGCTGTTGGGGGTTTCGCGCAAGAGCATGATCGGCCAGCTGCTCGATTCAAATATAGATAATCGATTGATTGGAAGTGTTACCATGGCGCTTTTAATGGCCCAGTCCGTCGTCCGCAGGCAGGACCAGAGTGAGATTAATAGTGGACTGATTTTACGCGTTCACGATGTGTTGGAAACCGTCCAGGCCTTGACCATCTGGCGGAAAATAAATGAGTTTGGAGAATAGGAGCGAACAGTTTATGGACATCAAAAGTAAGAGAAACAAGCTATGACAAAATCCACAAAAAGAAAATACTTTGGCACCGACGGTATTCGCGGGCGTGTCGGCGAAGCGCCGATTACCGCGGATTTTTTCCTTAAGTTGGGCTGGGCTGCCGGCACCGTATTAACCCGTCACGCAACGGGCAAAAAGCGCGTGCTGATCGGCAAAGACACTCGCGTTTCAGGTTATATGTTCGAGTCGGCTCTGGAAGCTGGCCTGATAGCCGCAGGTGTTGACGTTGATATGCTCGGCCCCATGCCGACCCCGGCTATTGCCTATCTGACCCGCACTTTCCGTGCCGCTGCCGGCATTGTGATCAGCGCCTCGCACAATCCGGTGGAAGACAATGGCATTAAATTTTTTGCCGCCGATGGCTACAAACTACCCGATGAGGTAGAGCTGGAAATTGAAGCGCTGCTCGACCAGACGCTGGTCACCAATGGCTCCAATCATCTCGGTAAAGCGCGACGCATTTCCGACGCGGCTGGTCGCTATGTGGAATTTTGCAAAGGCAGCCTGCCATCAGGATTTTCTCTCACGGGTATGAAAATTGTGCTGGATTGCGCTCACGGTGCAACCTATGACGTGGCGCCAAAAGTATTTAAAGAGTTGGGCGCCAGCGTGATTACCCTGGGTAATCAACCTAATGGATTTAACATTAACGACCAATGTGGTTCGACTCACACCGCAGCGCTGGCGACAGCGGTGCTGGACGAACAGGCCGACCTTGGTATTGCCTTCGACGGCGATGGTGATCGCGTGTTGTTTATCGACGATCAGGGTGAGATGGTTGATGGCGACGAGTTGCTGTTTATTATTGCGCAGCATCGTCACCGGCTGCAGGGTGGGTGTAATGGTGTCGCCGGAACCCTGATGAGCAACCTCGGTCTTGAGCTGGCTCTGGCGGAGATGCAGATTCCCTTTACCCGCACTAAAGTCGGCGACCGCTATGTGGTTGAAGCGATGAAAGAGAATGGCTGGCATCTCGGCGGAGAAGGCTCCGGACATGTGCTGTGCAGCGACCTGAACACCACCGGCGATGGCATTGTCTCGGCGCTTCAGGTGCTGCGAGCGGTTGTTGATAGCAGCAAACCGCTGCGCGAATTGAAGTCTGGCATGAAAAAATTTCCGCAATTGATGATCAATGTACGGCTACCGGGAAAAATCGATATTAGCGACGATCAAGAGATCAATCAGGCTGTTGCCGATGCCGAGCAAAAACTTGCCGGCCGTGGTCGGGTGTTGCTGCGACCCTCGGGCACCGAGCCCTTGATTAGGGTGATGGTTGAGGGCGAAGACAGTGTGCTGGTGGAGAGTTCGGCAAGAGCCATAGCGGAAATTGTTGAGCGGCGTGTAGCCCCGGTGAAAAGCTGATTTGCTTATTGTATCTTGGTCTGCAGTCGGGTAGGATTTGCGACCTTTTGCGGCACTGCTCTCAAGGGAGTACTCAGGATGTGTAAACCGCTGATTGCGGGCAACTGGAAAATGCATGGAACCACTGAATCGGCAACCAATTTAGCCGCTCAACTGGCCCGGCATCGAACCCAGGAAGCGAATGAAAAAGAAGGCGCGGAGATAATTGTTTTTCCGCCCTTTGTGCATATCCCGAGTGTTGTTGCGGCGACTGCCAACAGTAATATTAGTGTCGGAGCGCAGGATTGCTCCCAATACCCGGACGGCGCCTACACCGGGGAGATCTCGGTAGAGATGTTGCTCGACCAAGGCTGTCAATACGTGCTGGTGGGACATTCCGAGCGACGCGCAGTGATTGGCGAAGGCAACCAGATGGTTGCGGAAAAATTTAAAGCGGCACAGGCGGGTGGATTAATTCCGATTCTCTGTGTCGGCGAATCACTTCAACAGCGTCAGCAGGGCACGACAGTTGCAGTGGTTGCGGAACAGATTGCCGCGGTAATTGACTTGGTTGGTTTGGCCGATGTCTGTCGTGCAGTGATTGCCTACGAACCGGTCTGGGCCATAGGCACTGGCGAAACCGCCAGCCCACAGCAGGCTCAGGATGTGCACAGTGCCATCCGCGCCCAGCTTGGCGAAGCGGGAAGCTCGACCACATTGCTCTATGGTGGCAGCGTAAACGCGAGCAATGCAGCGGAATTATTTGCTCAACCAGACATCAATGGTGGACTGGTTGGAGGGGCCTCTTTGAAGGCAGATGAATTTTTGAATATTGCAAAATCGATAGAAGCGTAATCATGGAAAATTTTATTTTAATCTTTCACTTTCTGATCGCCGTAGTGTTGATCGGTTTGATTTTACTGCAGCAGGGTAAAGGTGCCGAAGCGGGAGCCTCTTTTGGTTCCGGTGCATCGCAGACAGTTTTTGGCAGCGCTGGCAGCTGGAATTTTTTCAGCCGCATGACAGCGATTTTATCAACCATCTTTTTTGTTACCAGCGTCAGCCTCGCGGTGATCGCCAAGAATAAAACCGTGGTCGATAGTGAGTTGTTGCCTGAGCTGGAAGTGATTCCCTTTGACTCGGCGCTGGAGACAGATCTTCCCGCGGTGCAAGGTTCCACGGAATCAGATAATTCGGAAGTTCCTCAGTAGTTGAAAGCTGTAAGTTTTTAGAAATGCCCAAGTGGTGGCAATGTTTTGCTCCTGCAAACATTGCATTTCCGCCATCCATGGCGGTCGAATTGGTAGATGATGGGAAGGATTCCCAAGTGTCGCGGAGGACAGGACGTCCGAGAGCGACCACGCTTAGCATTACTGGCACTCGAAGCGAAGTGCGTTAATGAAAAGGT
>JALRJD010000363.1 GCA_023255165.1 Porticoccaceae bacterium
TCGCAGAGGCAAGACGCCAGTGATTGACTGGCTCACATGCCTGGGACTTAACAATTTAATGGATTCCTTCGGGTTTCTGCGTTCCCTCGGAATGGCGAATTAAAGAGACCCTTCGACTGCGCTCAGGGTGACAGGATGGAACTAGCCCAGGATGACAGGATGGAACTAGCCCAGGGTTACAGAATGGGATCATGCTCAAAACACAGACAATAAAAAGCCGCTGATAAAATCAGCGGCTTAACGCCCCTTTGGTTCACCCCAGCAGTTCTTTGATCCGTTGTTTTCGGCTCGGTGGCGGCGTTCGGGCTCTGCTTGTTTGTCCCCTAGACTTTCTAGTTATTATAGGTCGTACCCCCTCTCATCATGCTCAGCGAGATCCAGACCCCTTGTTTCATTTTCCAAATCGACACGCAATCCTAACATAGCATCCACAAGTTTCAATAGAATCAACGTCACAATTCCGGTGTAGACAAAGGTTGCCGCAACACCCACAACCTGCACCTGAACCTGAGAAACCATCGTCATACCTTCGTTGTAGCCCTGCCCGCTAAAGGCACCAAGCGCATCCGAAGCGAATACACCGGCGAGCAGCGTTCCCAGAATACCGCCCACCCCGTGCACCGGGAAAACATCCAGAGAGTCATCAATTTTAAAGCGCTGTTTGATCGCCTGAGTGGCGTAGTAGCAGATAATGCCAGCGCTAAAACCAATCACCAGCGCCCCGCCGGGTCCAACAAAACCGGATGCCGGGGTAATAGTGCCGAGACCGGCAACCATACCAGTGACAATGCCCAGAACCGAAGGCTTGCCATGCTTGACCCATTCCATGGTCATCCAGGCCAAAGAACCTGCCGCCGCCGAAATATGGGTTACCAGCATCGCCATACCGGCATCGCCATTGGCCGCCAACGCAGAGCCGGCGTTGAAACCAAACCAGCCAACCCAGAGCATACCGGCGCCAGTCACTGTCATGGTCAGATTGTGTGGCGGCATCGCCTGGGTTGGAAAACCCTTGCGCGGGCCCAGCACAAGTGCGGCAACCAGAGCCGCAACACCCGCGGTGACGTGAACCACGGTGCCACCGGCAAAGTCGAGCAGACCCATTTCGCCAAGCCAGCCGCCGCCCCACACCCAGTGGGTGACTGGCACATAGACCGCAAGCAGCCAGAGCACGCTAAACAGCAGCATGGCGCCGAAGCGAATACGCTCGGCAAAGGCGCCGACAATCAGCGCCGGAGTAATAATCGCAAAGGTCATCTGGAACATGGCAAATACCGACTCGGGAATATCGCCCGCCATGGAGCCCTCAAGAACATTTGCCAGCAGAATATTATCCAGGTTGCCGATAAAGGCGTTGGCTGAGCCGCCGTCGCCAAAGGCGAGGCTGTAGCCCGCGACAAACCAAACCAGTGATGCGGCACAGGTAATGGCAAAACATTGCATTAATACCGAGAGAACATTTTTTGAGCGCACCAGGCCGCCGTAAAACAGCGACAGGCCGGGAATGGTCATAAACAGCACCAGTGCTGTTGAGGTTAAAATCCAGGCCGTATTGGCGCCATTGAGTTCATCGGCAAAGACCTGAGTCGAAAACAGAGTGGCGAGAACAGCGAATGCCATTCCTGTGAGCTGGCGGTATCGAGATAACATGGGTTTCCCTCGTCGGTAAAGCACCAATATAGTGCGTAAAATGGTTAGCTAATTATTTGTGTGCACTATGTGTGTGCTTTTTTCATCCTGAAGGGCAAAAAAACTGCGTCTTTGCACACTGGTAAGCAATTATTATGCCACTGGTTTTAACTAGCGCACTAAGCTGATGCATTGTAAAAGGAGCGCGCTGCAAAAAGTGGCGCGCACCAAAAAGCAATCGTCCGCCCGTCTATACTCAAGGAGTTAGTTAAAACCGGTACTCAACGCACAAGGAGACAAGCATGGACGACCATATCGAAAGCAACGATCACAATGAATTGAAAATACGACTCCAGGCATTGCACGACTATCTGGTTAATGCATCGCATATCAGCGCGGCGGATCGGGAACTGTTGAGCACCATGGTGGTGGGTATATTGCGTCTGGCGGATGATCAAAAACTGACCCCCGCGACCGCTGACGATCACAACCTGCGTGAACTGCTCGAACAGAAAAGTCTGGTCTACGAGGCAGAGCACCCTCAGCTGGCATTTGCCCTGCATCAGGTTCTGGACATCCTCTCCCGAATGGGGATTTAATCACGCTGTAAAGCACCAGTGTTGTATGCTGGGCCCCGCGAAAAATAACTGATCAGAAATCCTATGCTGAATACTAACTCTTATAAAAAGCCTGATTCAGGGCCTCACTCAAAGTCTCTTATTCAAAGACTCTGCAATCACAAATTCTCTGTACTGTTGGCTTTAATCTCGCTGACTATTTCCGGCTGCTCGTCGCTCGGTTCCGAGTCGGCTGCAGACACTGATAAAGTGTATACGGGGTGGTATTGCGAAGGTCAGATTAACTCCGATGATAATTGGCATTGCAGCCAGGGTCCTCTTAAAGCGGGTGTTCCAATCTCGATACCCGAGAGGCAAGCCGAGCTCGAAAATATGGGTGCTGTTGTTGATACCAATATGGTCCCGGAAGAGGGCGCTTCAGAGCCGATTGCAGAGCCAAGTGAAGAGCTCAGTGAGGAGCCCAGTGAAGAGCCGATTACAGAGCCCGCCATTTTTGATATCAGTGGCAGCGGGTATACGGTTCAACTCGGCGCTTACTTGAGCCAGGCCATGGCCGAGCAGGCGGCGGATAAAATTATCCTCAACCAGGGTGAGTTGCGGGTTCGGGATATTGTGGTCGATGATCGCTATATGTTTGTGGTGGTCTTTGGTCAGTACGCAACCCGCCAACAGGCAACGGCCGCCGCGGAGCAACTCAACGAATTAAATCCGGGCCTGGGCTACTGGGTGCGCACAATAGCATCCATGCGAGCCAGAAACTGATGGACAGCCTTGAGCGGACAATAAACAGCCCTGAGCGGGTAATAAACAGCCTTGAGCCCATAAACAGCCCTGAGCGGACAATAAGCAGCCCTGAGCGGTTTATAAACAACCCTGAGCGGATACAGCCATGAATTACGCGCTGTTGGCAGAACAACTGCAGGGTTTAATCGCGAGCGAAAATGACCGCATTGCCAATATGGCAAACTGTTCCGCGCTGCTGTGGATGGAAATGCAAAACATCAACTGGGTCGGCTTTTACCTGCTCAAACGTAACAGACTGGTGCTCGGTCCATTCCAGGGTAAACCCGCCTGCACCCGCATTGCCATGGGCAGCGGAGTCTGTGGCACCGCGGCTTCCACAAAGAAAACTATGGTCGTCGCCGATGTGCATCAGTTCCCAGGCCATATCGCTTGCGACGCAGCCTCCAACTCCGAGATTGTGGTGCCGATTTTTGTGGCTGGAAAATTGATTGGTGTGCTGGATATCGACAGTCCAATCACCGACCGTTTTGATTATCGCGACCAGCAGGGTTTGGAGTCGCTGATGCAGCAGTTGGCTGCAAGGCTGTAAATAGCGTATAAAATACGATCGCTTGTAAAATAATAATTATTGCCTGACGCGGGATTCATTTTTAACAGTATCTTTTTAAGGCTATCGTTCAGGTTTTCCGAGACCACCTTTTATGCACAGTGATCTTCCCTCTTCCACCCCGCTGATTTTTCGGCTGTTTAAATACACTGTCTACGCCGTTCTGATATTTAACGTCTATCTGTTTTTTCAGGAAGAGTGGCTGGCCACAGAACACACCTTTAAGCAGGGTATTACCCTCGGCGATCTGATTTCCGGGTTTGCCGCCACCATCGATACCGCTGCCTGGGTGCTGTTGCTGCTGTTGTTTGAACTGGAAACCTCGGTGCTGGCGGACTCGGTGTTGCGACAGCCAAAAGTGAAGTACAGCTTTATTGGCATCCGCACATTGTCTTACGGGTTTATTCTTTACGCCTTTTACGGCTACTTCGACAAAATGCTGCTGACCTACAATATCAGTCTCTTTGCTGTCGACGATCTCTGTGCGCTTGTCGGGCAGGGTTATGCCACCATTGTCACTATCGATGAATATACGCTGTTGGATGCTCAGAGTTGCTCTGCGTTACTGGGTCAGGATCTCTTTCGGCTCAACGGCCAGCAGGTGATAGGCACTCTGTCAGAGTGGCAGGCGGTGCAGTGGTTGGCCTGGGTGGATGTGGTTAATTCAGTTACCTGGATTGCGGTGGTGGTGATTTTGGAAGTGGATGTGTGGCTGCAGTTGCAGGGCCGTTTCCATGGTTCGGTGGTAACAGTCAGCACGGCGATCAAAGCGCTGCTCTACAGCATTCTGTTTGCCGCGGCAGCTTATTGGGGTGTGCTTGGTGACTTCCTCGATTTCTGGGATGCGTTTATGTGGCTGGTGGCGTTTGTCTTTATCGAGATGAATCTGTTTCGCTGGCAGGCGGAGTCTGATCGGGTTTTTGATTGATAGACTGTCCGCCAGGTTCCATTTTGCCCATTTATCACATTGGCATAATGGCCAGAATCAGCTTGGAGATACAGGTTAGTTTGCCGCGATCATCCTCGAGGCGGATCTCCCAGACATGGGAGCGGCGGCCGAGATGGATCGGCCGTGCGGTTCCGGTAACCAGCCCGCTGGAAACCGGTCGAAGATGAGTGGCGCTGACTTCCTGACCGAGACATTTGGTGGTTGAGAAATCCACCACATGGGCGCCGGCAATGCTGCCGAGGGTTTCTGCCAGCACTACATTGGCGCCGCCGTGGACAACGCCGTAGGGCTGAAAGGTTCGCGCATCCGCGGGCATGGTGCCAACCAGATAATCATCGCCCACTTCGGTTATTTCAATACCAAGATGTTCAACAATGGTGCCTTTATTCATCTTGCCGTTCATTTGCTCAAGATTAGGCCGATTGTGCCAAATGCTGCTCATGGGAATTCCTTACGCTCTCAGGCGTTTGTATTTCACTCTGGTAGGCTGCGCATCGGTTCCCTTGCGGCGAATAAAGTCTTCGTGATATTCGCTGTAACCACCCTCAAAAAATTGCACATCGCTTTCGCCTTCATAGGCCAGAATATGAGTCGCGATGCGATCGAGAAACCAGCGATCGTGAGAGATCACCAGCACACAACCGGGGAAGGAGAGAATCGCTTCTTCCAGCGCGCGCAGTGTTTCGATATCCAGATCGTTTGACGGCTCATCGAGCAGCAGAACATTGGCGCCCTGTTTCAAAGTGTTGGCCAAGTGCAGCCGTCCGCGCTCACCGCCGGACAGTTCGCCAACGCGCTTTTGCTGATCGGAGCCGCGGAAGTTAAAGCGTCCGGCATAGGCTCTGGATGAAACTTCGTAGTTGCCAATTCTGAGCATATCATGGCCGCCGGAGATGGCTTCCCAGACATTGTGATTGTCATCCAGTGAATCGCGGCTCTGCTCAACATAGGCAACCTTGACGGTTTCGCCCAGTGTCACGCTGCCGCTGTCTGGCGTTTCAGTGCCGGCAATCATGCGGAACAGGGTCGATTTACCGGCGCCGTTGCCACCGATAATACCAACTACCGCACCCTTGGGAATCGACAGTGAAAGGTTATCGATCAGCAGCTGATCACCAAAGCCTTTGCACACATTGTCGAGCACAATAACTTTGTCGCCCAGGCGTTCGCCCGGTGCGATATAAATTTCATTGGTCTCATTGCGAGCCTGGAATTCCTGCGAGTTCAACTCATCAAAGCGCTGCAGTCGTGCCTTGTTTTTCGCCTGGCGGCCCTTGGGATTTTGACGCACCCATTCCAGTTCCTGTTTCAGTGCACGCTGTCGCGAGGCCTCTTGCTTGGACTCAGTGCGCAGACGTCGCTCTTTGCCTTCCAGCCAGGTCGAGTAATTGCCCTCATAGGGAATGCCGTGGCCGCGGTCGAGTTCGAGAATCCAGCCGGCGACATTGTCGAGAAAGTATCGATCGTGAGTAACCGCAACCACAGTACCGGAAAATTCTTCGAGGAATTTCTCAAGCCAGAACACCGACTCCGCATCCAGGTGGTTGGTTGGCTCGTCGAGCAGCAGCATATCGGGGCGCGACAGCAGCAGGCGACACAGCGCCACACGACGACGTTCACCACCAGACAGCGAGGTGACATCCGCATCCCAAGGCGGCAGACGCAGGGCATCGGCGGCGATATCCAGAGCATGGTCCAGATTGTGGGCATCCCAGGCTTCAATAATTTCTTCCAGCTCTCCCTGGCGTTTTGCCAGCGCATCAAAGTCTGCATCGGGGTCGGCGTAGTCGGCGTAAACTTGGTCCAGCTCTTTCAGTGCATCCACCGCTTCACGAACACCGTCCTCAACATTGCCGCGCACATCTTTATCCGGGTCCAGATAGGGTTCCTGGGCCAGATAGCCGACATTTAAATCCGGCATCGGCCGCGCTTCACCCTGAATCTCGGTGTCGAGACCGGCCATAATTTTGAGCAGGGTCGATTTACCGGAACCGTTTAAACCGAGCACGCCAATTTTGGCGCCGGGGAAAAAAGAGAGTGAGATATCTTTGAGGATTTCGCGTTTCGGGGGAACAATTTTGCTCACCCGGTTCATTGTGTATACGTATTGAGCCATGGGTAAAAAGATCGACCGTGTGCAATTGAAAGAACGCGCAGTGTAGCGGAATAGCTGTCGCGAGAGAATTGCCAATCGGCAATTAGAACGCTGCTCTGATTAGAGCATTTTAAAATGGCCCCGGTCTCTGTTTGACACCACTTCCTCAGGGGAAGAGGAGGGGTCAAGCAGAGGCCGATGCGCTGGGGATTTTACATTGGGTTAATGCGTAACCAGGGCTTCATCAAAAACCCGAGCGGGTTGGTCAGCTTGATCGGTGCCGACAGCGCGGAGAGGCAAATGCACTCACCATTTTGCGCGCCCATTGGCTGGTGCACATCACCGGGCTTGCGCACCAGGAAGTCGCCTTCACGATACACGGCGTTCTCATCTGAGAAGCTGCCTTTTAACACCACGGTGTACTCAAGACCCTGGTGATCGTGTTTTGGTGTTTTGCCGCCGGCACAGATTTTGTGCAGCGCCACTTCAAATTCCTGTTGCCCGGTTTTAAAGCGTGCGATGTCCACAGAGCCGGACAGTCTCTTCCAGGTCTGTGATACCAGGCTGTTTTTGACCAGCTTGCTGACCGGGTAGGGGAAGCCGAGCGAATTGTTCGCGCTTTCCGTGCGGGCATTGCTCACCGCGGGTAGGTCGCCGCTGTCGATTTTTTCCATCACCGCATCAAAGGTACTGTCATCTATCGCCATCGGTTGCGCTTCGCTCAAAAGCTGTGAGCCGATCTGATTAAGTCGCAGCAACTGATTCTTGCACTGACTGCAAAAGTGCAGATGTGCCGAGACACAGATGGAGGGTGCCGTTGCCAGCGTTCCCGCGGAAAACTCCATCAGCATGGTTTCGTCGGGGTGAAAGTGGGTTGTTGTGTTCATTCTTGCGCCTCTGCAGACACGATAATTTGCATTTTTTGTAAAGCCAGGCGCACCCGTGATTTGACGGTGCCCAGCGGTAATCCGAGTTCTGCGGACGCCTCGGCGTGGGATTTCCCCTCGAGGTATACCTTGCGCAGAATCTCATCCTGTTCTTTTGGCAGTTGCGCCAGAGATTCCTGAACCTTGTCTTCGCTGCGCTTTTGCTGCAGCAGAGAGATTGGAGTCTCTTCATCCGGTTCATGCCAGAAATCTTCGTTTTCCAGCGGCAGGTGCTGGGTGTTGCTCTTGCGGCGCAGCATATCGATGCGACAGTTTCGCGCCACGGTATAGATCCAGGTAGTGGCCGACGCCTTCTCGGCGTTGTAGCCGGCGGCTTTCTGCCAGACTTTGATCATCACTTCCTGCACCAGATCGTCGCCGAGACCGGGGAACCAACCTTCGTTGCGACTGGCGTGGGCAAACCCTTTGAGCAGCGGACCAAAGTGGCGAAACAGCTTTGCAAACGCCTGACGATCGCGGTTTTCGCCCACTGCTATCAGCAGTTCACTCCACTGGTCAGAGCGTTTTTCTGTAGATTTTAAGACAGCCACACGGTCCCCGTTGGATCTCTGCTTTACCGAATTTGGTGTTTTTGTACTAAGCATGCTCACTGAGCTCCTGGATACCATACCACCTTTACGCTGAATTCCGGAAAATGGATTGGCAGTCCAGGCACTATTTTTTTGCGTATTGACAGACTTGAAGCGGGACAGAGCTGTGGCAAATAGCCTTCTATACAAATCTTATTGGTAACTTGAAGCGACGCTCTGGTATTCTGCCGCGAAATATATGCAAGGATTATTATGTTGAAAAAAATGTTTATGCCTGCCGCCGTGCTTGCTGTCGCGGGCGTGATTTCAGTGCTGATCACAGTCTCTCGCCCGGCGCCTGCAAAGCTGGCATCCCCCGACACTGCCGTTGCAGTCAAAACCCTGGTGTTGAACGCCCAGAGTGCCGACCTGCATGTTGAGTCGCAGGGCACTGTGCTGCCGCGCACCAGCACCAGACTGATCTCGGAAGTGTCTGGCGCTGTGTTGAGCGTTTCGCCGGAGTTTGTGGTCGGCGGTACCTTTAATAAAGGTGATGTTTTGTTGCAGCTGGATCCGACTGATTATGAAGTTGCCCTGCAGCGCGCGGAGGCCCGACTGATCAGCATGAACGCCCAATACAGTTTTGAGTTGGCGCGTGCCACCCAGGCGGAAAAAGAGTGGGCAATGACCGGCCGTCCCAAGGAAGAAGCACCGCTGTTGGCCTTGCGCAAACCCTATCTGGCCGAGGCGCGAGCCAATGTGTTGCAGGCCGAAGCCGAAGTCAAACAGGCGAAATTAAAATTGGCGCGCACCACCATCCGCGCGCCCTATCTGGGCATGGTTGCCGCCAAGACGGTGGACATTGGGCAGTACGTCACCGTCGCCTCGCCGCTGGGTGAAATCTTTGCCATCGACTTTGCCGAGGTGCGCCTGCCCTTGACGGAAAAAGATCTGGCGCGAGTCGATATCAGTTCGCACATCAATGACAGCGCCATGCCTGAGGTGAGTCTCAGTGCCACGGTTGCCGGGCAGCCGCTGCAGTGGTCGGCGAAAATTGTCCGCTCCGAAGGTGTCGTCGATCAGCAAAACCGTGCCTATTATCTGGTTGCTCGAATTAGCGACCCCTACGTTGTCGCTGACCAACAGCCGGGCAATCGCCAGGCGCTGCTGATGGGTACCTTTGTGCGCGCCGATATCAAAGGCAAGGTCATCGATAATGTCTTTGCTGTGCCGCGCCATGCGCTGCTGGAAGGTAACCGCGTGCCGCTGGTTGACGGCGATAAGCGCCTGCGTCTAACGCCGGTTGAAGCAACTTATAGTGATCACGATTTTTATTATGTACACAGTGGCCTTGAAGATGGAGTCGAGGTCATTGTCAGCGCCATGGGCGCGGCCATTGAAGGCATGCTGGTCAAACCTGTGGGAAGTGCCAATTGATGCAAAACAACAGTGGCCTGATGGCCTGGTTTACACGGAACCCCGTCGCTGCCAATTTATTGATGGTGTTTATTCTGGTTGCCGGTGTGTTGAGCACCAGCGATCTGAGTAAAGAGATGTTTCCGCGCGGCGATATTGACTCGATTGAAGTCTCGGCAATCTACACCGGCGCGGCGCCTATCGAGGTTGAAAAGGCGGTGATCTTGCCGATGGAAGCGGCGCTGGAAGGGGTTAAGGGCATCAAGGAGATCAATGCCAGTGCCAGCCGCAATGTCGCTTATCTGCGCCTCGAAGTGGAGCCTGGAGAAAATATTAATGAGCTGATGTCAGTGGTTGAAAACCGCATCGACAGCATTATCAATTTTCCGGAGGATCTGGAAAAACCCACGGTCAAGCGGATGGATAATTACGGTTGGGCGCTGGGCGTGTCGATCTCCGGGGCAATGGATGAGCGCACCCGCAAAGAGATGGGCCAGCAGCTTTACGAAGAGATTCAGGCGCTGCCGGAAGTGAAGCGCGCGGTGCTCTGGGGTGTGAATGACTACGAGATCTCCATCGAGGTTGAAGAAGAGCGCCTGCGTGAACTGAATCTGACCTTGGCCGAAGTCGCCCAGGTGCTGCGCAGCTCTTCGCTGGATCTGCCTGCCGGCATGATCAAAGCCAGCAATGGCAATGTGTTGGTGCGCACGCAAGGCAAGGCCTACAGCGGTGAGGATTTTGCCAATCTGGTGATGCGCAGCCGCGAGGATGGCAGTCAGTTGCTGCTCTCCGATATCGCCACCATAAAAGATGGCTTCACTGAGTCACCCAGCCTGCTGCGCTTTGATCGGGCAACCGCTTTTGCGGTGGGAATTTTCTCGCTGCCCGATCAGGACATTATTACCATCAGTGGCGCGGTGCATCAGTATGTCGATGAAAAACGCGCCCAACTGCCGGAAGGTCTGAGCATTCATACCTTTAACGATGACTCCTATTATCTGCTCGGTCGTCTCGACATGATGCTGGGTAATCTGGCGGCCGGTGCGATTCTGGTGGCAGTGGTGTTGGGTCTTTTCCTCAACCTGCACGTGGCCGGCTGGGTTGTGATCGGTATTCCGGTCAGCTTTCTCGGTGCTATCTGGTTGATGCCGATCAATCCGTTTCCGGTGACCATCAATGTGTTGAGTCTGTTCGCCTTTATTCTGGTGCTTGGCATCGTTGTGGATGACGCCATCGTGATTGGTGAGAGTGTCTACAGCGAGGTCAAGGACGAAGCCGACAAGGCACTGGCGGCCTCGGACGATAAAGACATGGTCTACAGAGCCCCGGTCGAGACCGTGATTGCCGGCGCCAAGCGGGTGGCGGTGCCGTCAACGATCGGTGTGTTGACCACGGTGGCCGCCTTTGCGCCACTGCTGTTTGTTGGCGGCTCGCTGGCGGCAATGAATGAAGCCCTTTCAGTGGTGGTAATTCTCTGCCTGCTGTTCTCGCTGATCGAGTCAAAGTTGATATTGCCATCGCACCTGGTGGGGCTGAAGTTTGGTGGGCCCAACAAGTCGCGCAATATTGTCAGCGCCACCATCAAGCGCTGGCAGGAGGCGATCAATGATGGCCTGATGCACTTTATTGAAAATCGCTATCAGCCATTTTTGAAACGCTGCATGGAGTACCGCTATGTGACCCTGGCGACTTTTGTCGGTGTGCTGATGATTGCCATCTCGACCCTGGCCGGCGGTATTGCCCGCTCTGAATTTTTTCCGGATGTGCCCGGTGATGGCATTCACTCGGTTATCACCATGCAGGATGGCAGCTCCACCG
>JALRJD010000054.1 GCA_023255165.1 Porticoccaceae bacterium
CCAGACCATGGAAACGATTGACATGCACCAGGCCATCGACCTGCTGCCAGGCACTGCGCAACTCAGCCAATGTCTGCGGCCCGGGCACCGCAAAACAGAGCTCGCCGCCAGGCTTAAGCACTCGATAAAGTTCGCCCGCCAGGCGCGGCAGGTTCTCACACCATTGCAACGCGAAATTTGAAAAAATTAACTGCTGGGATTGATCATCAAGCGGCAAATCCTCGGCATCACCGCAGATCCAGTCGCACTGTGATTGGTTAATATTGCACTGCGCGGCATAGGCCAGCATGGCTGCTGAGAGATCGATACCGGTTAGCTGCGCGCCGGGAAAATGGCGCTGCAACTGGCCGCAGTGATAGCCGGTGCCGCAGCCCAGATCGATAATATGGGTCAGTGTCGGGTCGGGCGTCAGCGCCGCGATTAACCCCTCGCCCACCTGATGTTGCAGTTGCGCCGCACGATCATATTTGGCCGCCGCGCGACCAAAGGAGTCGGCGACTTTGCTTTTATCCAGCGCGTAATGGTGGCGCTCGAGAAACGCCGAAATCAATCCGACCATTTTTTCCGGCTCGGTCAGATGGGGCAGATGCCCTGCTCCCTCGATGGTGACCACTTCAATTTTTGGGTTGAGGCTGGCGCTGGTTGCAGCACTGGCTGCGGGCACCAGTGCATCACTGTCACCAAACAGCGCCAGAGTCGGGCAGCGCAGTTGTCGCAGTGTATCCCGGTTATCGATCTCGCCGAGCAGACGCAGCAACTGCTCGCCGCTGTGTGGGTCGAGCTGCAACTGCATAGCGCGCAGATCGCGCATCAGCTGCCGTTGATGCTGGTCGCCCTGGGCCTGTAAGCCAATAAACCGTTTCAGACAACTGTCGCGATTATGGTTCCAGCTTGTCACAAAGCCTTCAAACTGCTGGCCATCCATCGCCGCCGCATGGGTTGCACTGGCGACAAAGCGACTATTCGTGGACACAGTCACCAAACTCTGAATTCGGTCGGGATAATTGGCGGCGAAACCGCAGGCCAACATACCGCCCAGCGACAGACCAATCAGATAGCAGCGCTCGGGCAACACCTCTGCCAGCCAGTGGTAGAGACTCTGTTCATCGTAATGCGTTAGCGGCGGCGACTGACCAAAGCCGGGTAGATCGACTGTGATGACATCGGCAAACTGCGACAGCTGCTGCGGCAGTGATTGCCAGATCTGGCTGTCCATTCCCCAACCATGCAGCAATACCAGCGGTTGGGCATAGAGGCGGATGGGGTTGCCGGATTGAGAGCCGCGGAAAAGATAATGGGTTAATGCAGAGCTCTTTATTACTGAGCTACTTGATAACGAGACAACCGCATTCATGTCAGTGTGTCACTGCCAGATAACCTGTTCAAAGCATCAAGCAACTGGTCGACCTGCTCGTCGCTGTGCTCGGCGGAAAAGGTTATAC
>JALRJD010000062.1 GCA_023255165.1 Porticoccaceae bacterium
CATCGACAGTAGTGCGGCAACCAGCATAAAGCCAAAAATCAAACGCCGGCCCTCGGTGCCGGTACGCGATAAAATCAGCAGCGCAATGCGTTTGTGTAAATTCCAGCGCTCTATTGAGAGAGCAAGTATAAAAGCGCCGAGAAAAAGATAAATTATGGGGTTGGAGTATGGCGCTGCTGCTTCGTTAGCACTGGCGATTCCGAGAAAATCAAATGTCACCAAAGGCAGGAACGCCGTCACAGGCACGGGTATAGCTTCTGTCGCCCACCAGATAGCCATCCACAGCCCCACTGCAGCAGTGCGCCAGGCCTCTGTACTCATAATATTTTGCTGAGTTCCCAGAAACATCATCAGTACAAAAAGTGCCGGGCCCGCTATCAAGCCTATATTTTGATAGGGTGCGCGTAACACCAGATTCGGTGTATCAAGAGCAGAGCTGGTCATCGGGGTGTCCTTTTGAGGATCGCAGTTAATCTTTTAATTATTGCGCGCTGAAATTGCTTCAACGCCCTATTCAGCCAGTCCTGCTTCAGCAACCAATAAAAGCAGAGCGATCTGAATACCTTCATAACCCTTATCGTTTTCCCACCACTCTTCCAGAGAATGCGCTTCCCCGCCTTTTCCGCCACGGCTAATGGTGACCGCCGGAATACCTTTGGAAATCGGAATACTGGAGTCAGTAGACCCTGCGCTCAGGTTCGTTTTATAGCCAAAACTGTGATTGATCTCGAGCATATTCTGCACCAGGCTGCTGTCGGTTTTGCCTTTGGCGGCTGGCCTTTCGCCTACCTTTTTAATCTCAACTCCGAGTTCGGGGCCATGCTTTCGAGCACTATTTTCAGTCAGCAGCGCCTGTTGCACTGCTTGTTTGAAAATGGCGTCAAGCTTGTCCAGACGCTCGAGACTGCCGGAGCGCATATCCACTTCCATCCAGGATGCAAAGGGAATCGAGTTGACAGAAGTACCGCCGCCGATGCGGCCAATGTTGTAAGAGCTTTTTTCGCCTTCATCAGTCACTGAGGGCCCCATTTCGTCCAGCAAGGAGATAGCATGCCCCAGCGCGTGATGCGGATTAGCAGACCCAAAAGCTCCCCAGGAGTGACCTCCTGGTCCGGTGAAAGTTACCCGGTAACGATTAGAGCCAACCCCAGAGGTAACAACCCTCTCCGGGTTGTTGCCATCAATGGCAATAAAGCTGTCAATCGCGGGCGCATCATCACGGAACAG
>JALRJD010000183.1 GCA_023255165.1 Porticoccaceae bacterium
ATTCCAATTTTAGTAGGTGGGACAGGCCTTTACTTTGATGCGGTGACTAAAGGAATGACGAAACAAAAAAGCGCCCTCGGAATAACGGGGTAAAGCCCCGGATATCACATCCGGAAAAGCCCAAACCTGGTCTCCTCAATCCCCCGATTGTGACTCGCCGAAATCGACAACCCCAACACCATACGAGTATCCGCCGGATCAATCACACCATCATCCCACAACCGCGCTGAGGCATAATACGGGTGCCCCTGATACTCATAGTTATCGACAATCGGCTGCTTAAACTCCGCCTCCTGCTCCGCACTCCACTCAACACCCTCACGCTCAAACTTATCCCGCGTCACCTGCGCCAAAACCCCCGCCGCCTGTGCGCCACCCATCACCGAAATCCGTGCATTCGGCCACATAAACATAAACCGCGGATCATAGGCGCGTCCGCACATCCCGTAGTTGCCAGCGCCAAAAGAGCCGCCGATCAACACCGTGAATTTGGGCACATTGGCCGTCGCTACCGCGGTCACCATCTTGGCGCCGTGTTTGGCGATGCCATCGTTTTCATACTGTTTGCCGACCATAAAACCGGTGATATTTTGCAGAAAAACCAGTGGGATCTTGCGCTGCGCGCAGAGCTCAATAAAGTGTGCGCCTTTCTGTGCAGACTCGCCAAACAGAATGCCGTTGTTGGCAACAATGCCCACCGGGTAACCAAAAATGCGGGCAAAACCACAGACCAATGTGGTGCCATAGAGGGCTTTAAACTCATCGAAGTCGGAGCCGTCGACAATGCGCGCAATAATCTCGCGAACATCGTAGGACTTGCGTGAATCGCTGGGCACGATGCCATAAATTTCGTCGCTGCTGTAGAGTGGTTCGAGGGCCGGTTGCAGATCGCCATTGACTGGTTTAACCCGGTTCAGTCGCGCCACGGCACGGCGGGCCAGTTCCAATGCATGGTGGTCATTGTTGGCGTAATGGTCGGCCACGCCCGAGGTGCGACAGTGCACATCGGCGCCGCCGAGTTCTTCGGCACTGACCACTTCACCGGTTGCGGCTTTGACCAGTGGTGGGCCTGCGAGAAAGATGGTGCCCTGGTTTTTAACAATAATTGATTCATCGGCCATTGCCGGAACATAGGCGCCGCCAGCGGTGCAGGAACCCATCACGGCAGCTATCTGCGGGATATTCTGCGCCGACATATTGGCCTGATTAAAAAAGATGCGACCAAAGTGTTCGCGATCGGGAAAGACTTCATCCTGTCGTGGCAGATTGGCGCCACCGGAATCGACCAAGTAACAATCTGCCCCATACCTTTCATAAGGTTGTGACGAGGAAAGTTAAGAAGAATCGCAAAACTAC
>JALRJD010000273.1 GCA_023255165.1 Porticoccaceae bacterium
ATTGTTTCTATCGACGGCAAACACAGCCTCAATGAAGTGCATTTCGAAGATGTGGTGGTGCCAACCGCTAACCTGATTGGTGAGCAGGACAAGGGCTGGACCTACGCCAAGGCGCTGCTGGCTCACGAGCGCACCGGTATGGCCGAAGTGGCCGACTCCAAGCGTATGCTGGCCAAGCTCAAAGAGCGCGCGGCGGCGGAAGTAAACGGTGGCGTTGCGATGATCAACGATCCGGTATTCCAGATGCGACTGTCGGATATCGAGATGGAGCTGATGGCGCTGGAATACACCGAACTGCGTGTGTTTGCCTCGATGGCGGCGGGCGGTATGCCGGGCCCCGAATCCTCATTGCTCAAAATCAAAGGCACTGAAATCACGCAAGCGATTCAGGAGCTGCAGTTGCAACTGGCTGCCGAATACGGCGGCGCACTTCAGGGCGATCTCAGTAATCAGGAGCTGGGTCATGACTTTGCCGCGGAAGCGCGCGGAAGATATATGTATGGCCGCGCGGCAACTATCTACGGTGGTTCCAACGAAGTGCAGCGCAACGTTATTGCCAAGGCCGTGCTCGGTCTTTAATCCAGATTTGCGGAGTTTACACAGATGAATTTTGAGTTTTCAGAAGAACAGACAATGATCAAAGACAGTGTTGCGCGGTTTGTGCGCGACCAGTACGACATTGATACCAGACGTAAAATAATCAACTCGGACGAGGGCATCAGCCGCGAGTACTGGAACACCTTTGCCGAGCTGGGCTGGCTGTCGGTGCCGTTTGCCGAAGAGTACGGCGGATTTGGTGGCAGCGTTGAAGATATCGCTGCGGTGATGGAAGAGCTGGGCAAAGGTATTGTGGTGGAGCCCTATATGTCCACCGTGGTGATCTTTGGTGGCCTGCTGGCGGCATCGAATAATAGCGCCCTTAAAGAGGCGGTGATTCCAACCATTATTGATGGCAGCTGCTTGGGTTCGTTTGCCTTTTTGGAGCGCCAGTCTCGCTACGAGATCGCCGATGTTGTCACCTCTGCTGTGGCCTGCGATGGTGGCTATCGCCTTAATGGCGAAAAGACCGTGGTGCTGCATGGCGGCACAGCGGACAAGTTTATTGTCTCTGCCCGCACTGGTGGAGAGCAGTTCGACGCCTCTGGTGTCAGCCTGTTTATGGTCGATGCCAAGTCGGATGGTGTGGCCGTAAAAAGCTACCAAACCATGGATGGCCAGCGCGCCGCCACGGTTACTTTTAGCGATGTTGTGGTCGCCGCCGATCAGCTGCTAAACGGCCTCGGTGAAGGCTTGGCGCTGGTCGATCAGGTGATGCCGCAGATATTGGTGGCACTGAGTGCCGAGGCGCTGGGCATTATGGCGACACTGAATGCGATTACGGTCGATTATTCGAAAACCCGCCAGCAGTTTGGTACCCCGATCGGTTCTTTCCAGGTGCTGCAACACCGCATGGTGGATACCTTTATCGCCTGCGAGCAGGCCAAGTCGATGCTCTATCGCGGTCTTTGTCAGGCCAATGAATATGCCGCCAACCCGGATGCTGGCAACACCGAATTGCTGAAAACGGTGCACGCGCTGAAGGCGACCATTGCCAAGTCGGGCAAGCAGATTGGCGAAGAGGCAATTCAGTTGCACGGCGGTATCGGTATGACCGACGAGCTCAATATCGGCCATTTCGTCAAGCGCCTGATGACCATCAATGTCAGTTTTGGCAATGGTGATTTCCACCAGAAGAAGTTTAATCAGCTGAGCTACGGTGCCTGATGCTGCTTGCCGCCGAAATAGCTATAGCCTTTGGTGTGTTGGTGTTTCTGCTGACGCGAGACCGACTGAGCAAATACGACCTTCCCGAAGGTCAGCGCTTTGCTCCCGCAGATCAGCAGGCGGCACAGGCCTCGGCGGATGCTCTGAAGGTGATTAATCAGCGCCTGCACAGTGCCGGCAAGCGCCATGAAAATCTCTCGTTAAAGCAGCGCGCCCACGCCATGCGTGAAACCATGGACAGCTTCTTTGCCAGCGAAGAGACGGTTAGTACCTTCACACCGGTGGATGCCGGAGGAGTGCCAGCCGAGTGGGTGATTGCGCCGGGTAGTGACAGTGATCGGCGCTTTTTGTATATCCACGGCGGCGCCTTTATGGCGGGCAGCCCGCTCAGCCACAGGGTGATTACCAGCAAGCTGTCCGAGATTACCGGCTGTGCGGTACTGTCGATTGATTATCGGCTGATGCCCGAGCACGGGCGTCTGGCCAGTGTTGAAGATTGCCGCAGCGCCTACCAGTGGTTGTTGCATCATTCCCCCGATCACAGCACGGAGGCCGCGCCAGAGCCGTCAGTGCTGTTTGTTGCCGGTGATTCCGCTGGCGGCAATCTGACTCTGTCGCTGTTGGCCTGGGTCAGAGATAATCAATTGCGTGCAGCCAATGCCGCGCTGGCATTGTCGCCGATTACCGATTCACGTTTTACCAGCCCGAGTATTCGCAGCAATCTTGAAAGTGATGTGATGCTGAAGCCATTGGCCAAGCGCTTTACCTGGATGCCGGGTTTTCTGATTAGTCTGGCGGGGCGATTTTTGGCCGGCCACAGGGCCTCTGATCCGGTGATCTCACCACTGCTGGGTGATCTCTCCGGCTTGCCGCCGATTTTGGTATTGGCCAGTGCTTGCGAGATTCTGCGTGACGATGGCCGCCGTTATGTCAATAAGGCGGTCGAGGCGGGCACTGA
>JALRJD010000008.1 GCA_023255165.1 Porticoccaceae bacterium
TTTCGCGGTTTTTCCTCAGTTAAAAATAACCAACAAAGCGGCTACCAGCAGCAACCGCTCACAATGATTAAAAGGTGCCAATATGAGTATCGCGTTTCTGGATGGCCACTACATGCCCATCGAGCAAGCCAAAATATCCCCTCTGGATCGCGGGTTTCTATTTGGCGACGGCATCTATGAAGTGGTGCCCTCCTACGCTGGAAAAATGGTTGGCTTTGCGCCCCATATTGCGCGAATGAAACAGGGCCTGGCAGCGGTCGGCATCAACCTGTCCTGGAGCGAAAGCGACTGGGCCGAGCTGTGTAACCGACTGATCAAAGAAAATGGCGCCGGCAATCTGGGCATCTATCTGCATGTCAGCCGCGGTGCTGATAGCAAACGCTTTCACGCCTTCCCGGAAAATATCGCACCGACGGTGTTCGCTTTCACCTTTGAGATCGCCCCGCCACCGGTCGCCGACAAAACCCGGGTAAAAACCTATAAAGTCTCAACCACCCGCGATCTGCGCTGGGATCGCTGTCATATCAAGTCCACCGCATTGCTCGGCAATGTGCTGCACTTTCAACATGGCTATGAACAGGGAAATGACGAGACATTGCTGTTTAATGACAACAATGAACTGACCGAAGCCAGCGCCTGCAATGCCTTTATTGTGATCGATGGCAGCGTGATTACGCCGCCGCTGGACAACCAGCTGCTGCCGGGCATCACCCGCCAGATTTTGCTGGACGTGCTGCGTCGGGATGGCCGTATTCCGGTCGAAGAGCGCACTGTCACCATGGACGAAGTGTTGAGCGCCGATGAAGTGTGGATTACCAGCTCTTCAAAAGAGGTTGCACCGGTAACCAAAATCGATGGTAAGGCGGTTGGCAATGGCGAAGTCGGCGATATCTGGCTGGCGGCGCAGACCCTCTACTCCGCGGGCAAATTTGATTATTAAAAATTCAGGTAGCAGGTAACTCCATGTCACGACCCACCAGAGCACTGATTGATCTCGACGCCCTGCGCCACAACTATAAACTGGCGCAATCCCTGGCGCCGGCATCGAAAACCATGCCAATGGTCAAGGCCAATGCCTACGGCCATGGCGCGGTTGCGGTGGCCGAGGCGCTCGCCGATAGCGCGCCGGCGTTTGGTGTTGCCTGCATTGAAGAGGCGCTGCAACTGCGCGCCGCTGGTATTAAACAGCCAATCCTGTTACTTGAAGGTATCTTCGACGAGAGTGAAATCAAACTGGCGGCGCGACATAACTTCTGGCTGATGGTGGAAAACCAGCGCCAACAAGACGCCATTATTGGCGCCGACCTTTCGCACCCGGTCAGCGTCTGGCTCGGCGTCGATAGCGGTATGCACCGGCTGGGGTTTCAACCCGGTGAAGTCGCCGCGGTTTATCAGGCCCTGAGAGGCAGCCGCAATGTCAACCGGCAGATTGTGATCGCCTCGCATTTTGCCTGTGCCGACAATCTCGCCAGCACTGCCACCGAAAAACAGATAGCACTGTTTGATCAAGTGGCGCCCAGAGATAGCGAGTGCCTGCACAGCCTGGCCAACTCGGCGGCAATTCTCGGTTGGCCCCAGGCGCAGCGGGACTGGCAGCGGCCCGGCTATATGCTCTATGGCGCGTCGCCGTTCGCCGAACCGCAGATCAATGCCGACCAACTGAAACCGGTGATGCACTTTGAATCAGCGGTGATTTCACTGCGCACAGTCGCAGCCGGTGAATCGGTGGGCTACACCGCCAACTGGACAGCCGAACGCAATTCACGCATTGCCACCATTACCGTCGGCTATGGCGACGGTTACCCGCGCCAGGCGCCCAACGGCACGCCGGTGCTGGTTAATGGCGTGCGCTGCCCGCTGGTGGGGCGAGTCTCGATGGATATGATTACCGTGGATGTGAGCGATTTAAACAATGTAACCGAGGTTGCGATTGGCGACCGCGCCCTGCTCTGGGGACCGGGCCTGCCGGTGAATGAAGTGGCGCAACACTGCGGCACCATCGGTTATGAATTGCTCACCAGAATGCCCGCGCGCGTGCCGAGAATAATTCTCTAGGTATTTATTTTAATCGCGGTTTCCGATTTCACATCCTCGATCACCACATAGGTATGGGTCTGGCTAATGCCTTTAATGGTCGACAGCTTGCCACCCAAAAACCGCTGGTAATGTTGCATATCGGCAACCCGAATCTTGATCAAATAATCAAACCCACCCGCCACCATCTGGCACTCCAGCACCTCTTCCAACTCCAGCATCTGCTGATTAAAAGCCCGAATCGCATCGGTGGTGGTGCTGTTTAACTGCACTTCGATATAGGCGCACAGTGCGGCATTGGCTTTGACCGGATCAAGCAGCGCCACATAGTGAGTAATAAACCCCTCTTTTTCGAGTCGTTTAACCCGCTCCAGACAGGGCGTCGGGGTCAGATTGACCTGCTTGGCCAGCTCAACATTGGCGATCCGCCCGTTGCGCTGGAGAATATCGAGGATGCGCCGATCGGTGCGATCCAGTTGGGTAACGGTTTTCATATCAAGTCCTGTCCTGACAAAACACCAGAATACTCAAACAACGACAGCATAATACCCTGCTATTACATAATTAACAGTTTTTTAAACTGGCAAAACCGCAATTATAGAGACAAATACTAAATCAATTACTGGAAAATACCGAATATTCGCCATACCCAATACAGGTAAAGGCCCATGGACCAGACCGCTCTGCGCAACAAAATCCGTCTCGCTACCCATCAGGACGAACATCAGTCCGTCACCCGACTGTTGCATGGCAACCCGCTATCGGCGGCGACCCGCAATCGCATTCTGCAGGACTCCCGGGAGCTGGTGATTCAGTGCCGTGCCGACAAAACCAGCAGCGGCACACTGGACGCCTTTTTGCTTGAGTTTGGTCTCTCCAATGCCGAAGGGGTGGCCTTGATGTGTCTCGCCGAAGCGCTGCTGCGAGTACCCGACGCGCTCACCGCGGATAGGCTGATTGCCGAGAAAATTCAGGCCGGCGAATGGGCCACCCACCGCGGCAAATCGAAGTCGATGTTTGTCAATGCCTCAACCTGGGGGCTAATGTTGACCGGCCAACTGGTCAGTCTGGATGCCGAGATCACCGCGGACACCGACAACTGGCTGAAGCGATTGACCGCCACCATGGGCGAGCCGGTTATTCGCGGGGCGGTGATGCAGGCAATGAAAATTATGGGCGGCCAATATGTGCTTGGCCGCACCATTGAGGAAGGCCTTAAACGCGGCGCCAAACACAATGACGCCAGCACAAGATTTTCCTTTGATATGCTCGGTGAAGGCGCGCGTACCGATAAAGATGCGCTCAACTATCTGAACGCTTACGCCACGGCGATTGACAAAATCGGCGGCGCCCAGAGTCCCGACAACAGTCAAAATGTCGATAGCGCCAATGGTATCTCGGTAAAGCTCTCGGCACTGCACCCGCGCTATTACTATGCCCAGCATCAGCTGGTGATGGACGAGCTGCTGCCGCGTATCAAACAGCTCTGCCTGCAGGCCAAGCAATACAATATTGGCCTCTCTATTGATGCCGAAGAGTCCTATCGTCTGGATATCTCACTGGATATTTTTCAGGCCCTGGCCCGCGACCCGGAACTGCAGGGCTGGCAAGGATTGGGCTTTGTGTTGCAAGCCTATCAAAAGCGCGCGCCGGACACCGCCAAATGGCTAATTGGCCTGGCCCGCGAAACCAATCGCCGGCTGATGGTGCGGCTGGTAAAAGGCGCCTATTGGGACGCCGAGATTAAACACGCCCAGGAACTGGGGCTGCCGAGCTATCCGGTATTTACCCGCAAATCCAACACCGACCTCTGCTACCAACATTGCGCAGGAATACTGCTCGACGCTCAGGATGCAGTTTACCCGCAGTTTGCCACCCACAACGCCTACACCGCGACCATGATTCTGGAACTCGCCGCCGGGCGCCAGTTTGAATTTCAGCGCCTGCACGGCATGGGGCATATTCTCTATGCCAATCTGAAAAAGAAGTTTCCCGACATAGCCATCCCGGTGCGGGTCTACGCACCGATTGGCAACCATCGCGATCTGCTGCCCTACCTGGTGCGTCGGCTGCTGGAAAATGGCGCCAACAGCTCCTTCGTCAACCGTTTTCTCGACAGCCAGACGCCAGTTGAGGAGTTGCTCGACGACACCCGAGAGCAGGTTACCGCGGTGTTTCCCTACCAGCACAAAGGTATCGCGGTGCCACCAGAGATGTTTATCGCCGCCGGCGAACAGCGTAAAAATGCCCGTGGTGTCGATCTCGACTCGCCGCTGGAAGCCGACGCGCTGCTGCAACAAATTACCCAGACTCCGAAGTTGCTGGCCCAGCCGATTATCGATGGCGAAGCGGTCGACGGCGAATGGCAACCCAGCTACAGCCCGATTGATCAAAGTCAGTTAATTGGACGCAATATCCGTGTCGGCGATGCCGATATTCTGCGGGCTCTGGAATCTGCCGATCAGGCTTATCCGGCCTGGAATGGTCTCGGCGCCGAGGCCCGCGCCGATATACTCAACAAAGTCGCCGAGCTGCTCGAACGGGATATGGGCCAGCTGATCGGTGTGATCAGTCTTGAAGGCGGCCGCACCCTGAACGATGGTGTCTCGGAAGTGCGTGAAGCCATCGATTTTTGCCGCTACTACGCGCTGCAGGCGCGCTCACTGAGCGATTTTAAAGGCCGCGGCGTCTGGTTTTGTATCAGTCCCTGGAACTTTCCCCTGGCCATCACCGTGGGTCAGATCGCCGCCGCATTGGCCGCCGGCAACAGCGTTATCGCCAAACCCGCGGGCCAGACGCCTGCCATCGCCGCCTGCGCCGTGCGCCTGTTCCATGAAGCCGGTGTGCCCGGCCCGGCGCTGCAACTGCTGCTTGGCAGCGGCTCACAGATCGGTAATCTGTTGCTCTGCGACAGCCGCATCAGTGGCATCGCCTTTACCGGCTCCACCGACACTGCGCAGCATATTAACCAACAGTTGGCACGGCGCCCCGGCTCACCGATTCCTTTTATCGCCGAAACGGGCGGCCAAAACTGTATGGTGGTGGACTCAACGGCGCTGCCCGAGCAGGTGGTCGACGACGTGATTGTCTCGGCCTTTCAAAGCGCCGGTCAGCGCTGCTCCGCACTGCGGGTGTTATTTATCCAGTCCGATATTGCCGACAATGTGCTGCAGATGCTCAGTGGCGCCATGGCCTCGCTGCGGGCAGGAGATCCACGGCGACTGGACAGTGATCTGGGGCCGGTGATCGACAACGCTGCCAAGGCCGAGCTGGAAACCCATATTAACCGGATGCACAGAGAAGCCAAACTGGTCGCCAAAGTCGAACTCGACAGCAGTTGCGATCGGGGCACCTTTGTCGCACCCCATGTATTTGAGATCGACTCATTGAATCAGCTAACCGAAGAGGTGTTTGGTCCAATACTGCACGTTATCCGCTTTGATGCGGAACAACTCGGCGCGGTTATCGAGCAGATTAACCACACCGGCTTTGGACTGACTCTGGGCATTCACAGCCGCATTGAAGCCTTTGCCCAAACCGTGTTCCGCAACACCATTGCCGGCAACACCTATATCAACCGCAATATGGTCGGCGCCGTGGTCGGGGTAAACCCCTTTGGCGGGCGCGGACTTTCAGGAACCGGACCCAAGGCCGGCGGACCCAACTATCTGTTGCGCTTTTCACAGCCCGAACAGCAGGCCACGGAGAACGGGTGTTTTAAGTTAATACTGGATAACAATCCTGTACTAACCGAGTCCGATAGACATAGCTCGTTAACGAAAAGCCCGTTAACAAAAAGCCCGTTAACGAAAAGCCCGTTAACGAAAAGCCCAGCAACAAAAATCACCGACGCCATTAACGCCCTGAAAAAATGGCAATCCACAGCCATTGATTCGCGCCTGATTATCCTTAACCAGGCCGTCACTCAACTCCCATCCATCGACACGGTTCTTCGAGAGGGTCTAGAAAGAGATCTGAAAGC
>JALRJD010000033.1 GCA_023255165.1 Porticoccaceae bacterium
GCACGCATTGGCCCCACGGTGTGAGAGCTGGATGGCCCGATGCCAACGCTAAATAAATCGAATGTACTAATTGCCATCGCCAATCAAAACCTCGTGGTGTTTATACCTTTTACTTCAGCAGCTTCTGCACAGTTGCCGGTAAAGAATAGTTGTTAAAGAGTAGCCCCTAAAGAATAGCCCCCTATCCGCTGCCGCGCGGGGCTTTATAGTAAAACGAATTGCGCAAGCTGATATATCGAACTGCGACGCCCAGATGCTCTAAACCGATGGGTTGGAATCGACCCTGTCGCGCTGTTGATCTCGCACCACCCACAGGTGTAGGATCGTGCAAAACAATAACAATAAAGCTGAGAAAAATAATGAAAACATACCAGCTAAACCACCCCGAACAGGGTCTGATTTCCTACTCCGACAAAAAACGCTACCTGTGGATCAACTCGTTTCTGATGCCCGCATTCCCGCTGATGGGTGTGTTCTTCTATTACCGCTCCGGGTCCGAGTGGATGCTGGCGCTACCATTGGTGGTAAATTATCTGCTGTTGCCAATACTCGATTGGCTGATTGGCAGTGATGAAAACAATCCGCCGGAGGAGCTGGTCCCGCAGCTCGAGCAGGACAACTATTACCGCATTCTCACCTGCCTGACCGTGCCCATGCATTTTGTAGTGCTGATCGCGCTGGCCTATGTGGTCGGCACCAATGACCTCAGCTCCTGGTCGATTTTGGCTACCGCCATTGTTGCCGGCGGCTACAGTGGCCTGGGCATCAACACCGCCCACGAGCTCGGCCATAAGCAGACAGCGATCGAACAGTTTATGGCCAAACTGGCGCTGGCGGTGCCCGCCTATGGTCATTTCTGCGTTGAACACAACCGCGGTCACCATGTGCTGGTTGCCACCCCGGACGATCCGGCGAGTTCACGCATGGGCGAGTCGATCTATGCTTTTATCTGGCGCGAAATTCCGGGAACCATGGTGCGCGGCTGGAACCTTGAGAAAACCCGACTGCGCAATAAAGGGCTCAGCACCTGGTCACCACAGAATGAGATTCTGCAGTCCTACCTGTTGAGCGCGATTCTACAGGGCAGTTTGATCTATCTGTTTGGCTGGGTGATGGTGCCATTTTTGGCGATTCACAACTTCTGGGCATGGTATCAGCTGACTTCCGCCAACTATATTGAACACTACGGTCTGCTGCGGGCAAAACAGGCAAATGGCCGCTACGAACGCTGCCAGCCACACCACTCCTGGAATGCCAACTACATTATGAGCAACCTGGCGCTATTCCATCTGCAGCGCCACTCGGACCACCACGCCAACCCCATGCGTCGCTATCAGAGTTTGCGTAATTTTGAGGATATTCCCGAGTTGCCCAACGGCTATTACGGCATGTACCTGATCGCCTATATCCCCTGGCTCTGGTACAAAATAATGGATCATCGGGTGATAGCGTTGCCGCATATTCAGGGCGATCTCTCCAAGGTCAATATCTGCCCGAAAAAGCGCGACGCCATTTATGCGCGTTATGGCAACAACCAAACGCCCGCCTAGGGAAATTTCGAACCGTTAGATGAGCTGGCGCTTAACCCTGGCAAACGCCTCAAGCGCCTGCTCAAGATCTTCGCGACTGTGGGCCGCCGAC
>JALRJD010000073.1 GCA_023255165.1 Porticoccaceae bacterium
AATCGAAGCGCGGGTCCCACCAAACTATGCGGATCGGGTTAAAGAGAAACTACTCGCGGATGTTCGGTTTTCTGCCTTCGCGCATTCGCCCCAGCTGGTGGTTGAGGGCGTTGTGTTGTCGGTGTCGGGGGATCTCTTGACCGATCCGGCTACCAACAGCAGTTACTTTTTGACGCGGATTGCCCTGACCGAGCGAGGCATTCAAGCGCTTGGAGACCGCCGGGTGCAGGCGGGTATGCCGGCGGAAGTGGTTATTTTGACGGGTGCGCGTTCAGTGTTGTCTTATGTGTTGTATCCGCTAACACGGCGGATCGCCGCATCATTAAACGAGGAATGATGATGCTCCGGTATCTGGGAGGACTGAGTGTCATATTCTTTGGAATCGTGTTCTCCAACGCGGTGGCAATCGCTGAGCCTCTGCCGGTTAAAGATTTGGCGGAGTTATTTCAACAGGCACGCCAATTTGATCCGACTTTCAGGCAAGCGCAGGGGCGAGTCCGTATTGCCATCGAAGCACAAACCGAGGCATCCAGCGCGCTGAAGCCAGTAATCGCCCTGAGCGCCGCGCGGGCATCGGTGTCTCAAGCCGAGAGTGCGAAGGGGGTCCCCGTTGATCAACTCGATCTGATAAGCGCTAACCAAAGCATTCAGCTCACTCAGCCGATATATCGCCCAGCGCTGTTGGCCCAAATTCGGCAGGCGGGAGAGGTAACTGATGCGAGTTACTTCCAACAACAGGCCGCTGAGTTCGACTTGGCCGCGAGATTAATTCGTGCCCTTATTCAAGTCAGCACGGCGGATGCCACTGTCAAGCTCCAGACTGAGCGCCAGGGCCTGGCGAAAACTGAATATTTAGCTGCTATTGCCAAGGAGGCAGCGGGTGATGTGTCGGTTACCGATGTTCGAGAGTCAGAGGCGACTTTGGCCTTGGTGTCGGCCGAGCTTTGGGCGGCAGAGAGCGCTTTGCGCGTGGCGAGGGAACAGGTTCACGCGATCGCTGGTCTGAGGATTTCTGTCGACAGCATGAATGAGCTACTCGAACCCGTTTTAAGCCAGCGCGTTATCCAGGAGGCCCGCTTGCCGGGGGATTGGAGTTGGATTGCAGCGGTGCTTCCGGAGACGCCTGAGGTGCAAGCTGCCCAGGCCCAGGTACGGGCCGCAGATGAAGCGGTCAGTGTGGCTCGGGCTGGTTACCTGCCCACACTGGACCTCAGCCTGCGGCGCACCCACAGCAAGAGCGAAAGTCTTCAGTCATCTCCAAATTCAGCGTACCTGACGACTCAG
>JALRJD010000085.1 GCA_023255165.1 Porticoccaceae bacterium
ACTGCTATCGGCCTTTTCGAGTCTGACTTATGAGCGCTCTGTTATCGCCAGTTCCTGTTTATCGACAGCTCTTGATGTGGGCGAAAAGAGCCGTTGTCGAAGGATCCAGCTCAGTCTGATCGCCACCCTCCGCAGCCAGCAATTGATTGGCCATCTTCTTGCCCAGTTCAACTCCCCACTGATCAAATGAATTGATATTCCAGATACTGCCCTGAACAAATACCTTGTGCTCATAGAGTGCGATCAATGCGCCAAAATTCTTTGGTGACAGCTGTTTTAACACCAGCGTATTCGACGGTTTGTTGCCTGGGTAATAGCGGTAGGGTTGACCCTCTGGCGCCGCCTGCCCGGTCATCAGTGCCGAGCCCTGGGCCAGCATATTACCGAGCAGCACGCGGTGGTGCTCTTCATTGCTGAGCTTATCTACTGCCGCCGCGATAAAGTCGATTGGCACCAGTCGCGTACCCTGATGCAGCAGCTGGAAAAAAGCGTGTTGGCCATTGGTGCCGGTCTGTCCCCAGAGGATTGGCCCGGTCTGCCACTCAACCGGCGCGCCGTCGATGGTGGTCGACTTGCCATTGCTCTCCATATCAAGCTGTTGCAGATAGGAGGGCAGCAGCAGCAGGCGTTCGCAGTAGGGAATCACCGCAGTGGATTGGGCATCGAGAAAGTTGCTGTACCAGATGCCGAGCAGGGCGAGGATAATCGGCATATTCTGCGCGGCGGGCGCGTGCTGGAAGTGCAGGTCCATCTCCCGCGCGCCGGTCAGCATCTCGACAAAGTTCTGGTAGCCAATCGAAATGGCAATCGACAGGCCGATGCTCGACCACAGCGAGTAGCGTCCGCCAACCCACTCGGCGAACTCGAGAATCTGATCATCCGGAATACCGTAGGCGCGAGCATTGTCGCGATTGGCGGTGAGGCCGACAAAGTGGCTGCTCGACTGGGCATTTTCAAGGCCGAGTTTTTCGGCAAACCAGTTGCGCGCGGTTTTGGCGTTGAGCAGGGTTTCCTGGGTGGTAAAAGTTTTGCTGGCCAACGCCACCAGGGTGGTTTCAGGGTCAAGTTTCTGCAGCGTGGTGAGTATCTCGGCGCCATCAACATTGGAGATAAAGTGCAGACTGATATCCGGGTGGGCAAATTCCTGCAGCGCGTTGCAGGCCAGTTTGGGGCCGAGGTCAGAGCCGCCAATTCCTATATTGACCACATCGGTAATCGGCTTGCCGGTGCTGCCGAGCCAGTTGCCGCTGCGAATTTTTTCGCTGACCAGCTCAACACTGGCGAGCTGCTGTTTGACCAGCCGTACTCGCTGGTCCGATTCCTCCACTGCCGAGGCCACGGTTTGGTCGCCAATCTCGGCGCGCAGCGCGGCGTGCAGCACGGCGCGATCTTCGGTGGTATTGATTTTTTCCCCCGAGAACATCGCGGCGCGATGCTGCTCCAGCGGTGACTGGGCGGCGAGATCGAGCAAGGCCTGCCAGGTTTGCTCACTGAGCAGATTTTTTGAGTAGTCGAGAAACAGCTCGCCACAGTGCAGTGACATCTGGCTACTGCGCTGCGGGTTATGGCTGAAAAAGTCGCTGATATTCTGCTGTCGGGCGCTTGCGGCGTGCTGTTGAAGAGTCTTCCAGGCAGCGGTGGCGGTGGGGCTGTAGCTTGTTGAGCTCATGTACTCTGATCCCTGTCATTAATCTGTTTAAGTGGCCGTTTGATTCGGTTAACGCAGCGCGTAAACTGGCGTTCGGTCAGTCCCGGCGGCGCTTTTGGCGGCATACAATAACTCATTTGCATGGCTGCTGCTTGCTGCTTGTTTTATCTGTTGCCTCCAATGACGGGTAATAAATGGCAGCAGGCAGCAATAAAGTTGTTGTAACCGGGAGTAACAAAATAGTTGCGTAATAAAATTACAATAATTGGCAGAATTTTACATTAATTGATGCAGAATAGTGTAATTTTGTTACAATTCATCCTTTCAGAATAAGACCTCTCAAGCGGAGTCACTATGGTCCAGTTAAATAGCACAGTTGCCGAGGTAACTCAGCGTATTGTTGAGCGCAGCGCCGATTTGAGGGCGGATTATCTGCGTCAGGTCAGGGAAGATCACGGCAATCGTCCCGAGCGCGGCAAACTCAGCTGTGGCAACCTGGCCCATGGTTTTGCCGCCTGTGGCGCCGAAGACAAGAACAGCCTGCGGCTGATGGAGGCGAGTAATATCGCCATTGTCACTGCCTACAACGATATGCTTTCGGCGCATCAGCCCTATGCGGAATACCCGGATAAAATCAAACAGGCGATGCGTGAAATCGGCTGCACGGCACAGGTTGCCGGCGGTGTGCCGGCCATGTGCGACGGCGTCACCCAGGGGCAGGACGGCATGGAGCTGAGTTTGCTCAGCCGCGATCTGATCGCCCAGTGCACCGCGCTGTCGCTGTCACACCAGATGTTTGACGGCGTTCTGGCGCTGGGTATCTGCGACAAAATTGTTCCCGGCCTGCTGATGGGGGTGCTTAGTTTTGGTTATCTACCGGCGCTGTTTGTGCCTGCGGGGCCAATGGAATCGGGTCTGCCGAATAAAGAAAAGCAGCGCATCCGCCAGCTGTTTGCCGAGGGCAAGATTGGCCGCGAAGAGTTGTTGCAGGCAGAGTCCGACTCCTATCACAGCCACGGCACCTGTACTTTTTATGGCACCGCCAACAGCAATCAGGTTGTGCTGGAGGCCATGGGTCTGCAGCTGCCGGGCAGCTCGTTTGTCAATCCGGACAACCCGCTGCGCGACAAGCTCACCGTTGAAGCCTGTCATCAGATGGCTCGGATCACAGCGCTGGGCAATGACTATAGACCCGTGGGTGAGATTGTTGATGAGCGCGCGATTGTCAACGGCACCATCGCGCTATTGGCTTCCGGTGGCTCGACCAATCACAGTATGCACCTGGTGGCGATTGCCCGCTCGGCAGGCATTATTCTCAACTGGGACGATATCTCCGAGCTCTCCGCGGCGGTGCCGCTGCTGGCCAAAGTCTATCCAAATGGCCAGGCCGATGTGAATCACTTCCATGCCGCTGGTGGCACCAGCTGCATGTTCCGTCAACTGCTGGCCGGTGGCTATATGCATGGCGATGCCAAAACCGCCTGGGGCGACAATTTTGCTGACTTTACTCAGGAGTCATTCCTCGATAATGGCAAGCTGGTTTGGCGTCAGTCTCCCCAACAGCCGCTGGATATGGAGGTGCTGACCACCCTGGATAAACCCTTTTCCCACGAGGGCGGTCTGCGCCTGCTGCAGGGCAACCTTGGCCGCGGGGTTATTAAAGTCTCTGCCGTTGCCGAACAACATCAGGTTGTCGAGGCGCCCGCGGTGGTGCTTGACGATCAGGATCAACTGGCGGCGCTGTTTGAATCCGGGCAGCTCAATCGCGACTGTGTTGTGGTGGTGCGCTATCAGGGTCCCAAAGCGTTGGGTATGCCCGAACTGCACAAGCTGACACCGATGCTGGGGATTTTGCAGGATAAAGGTTACAAGGTTGCACTGGTTACCGATGGACGGATGTCCGGTGCTTCAGGTAAGGTGCCGGCGGCAATTCATCTGGTGCCGGAGGCCGCCGAGGGCGGTCTGCTGGGCAAGCTGGTGGACGGCGATCTGATTCGCGTCGACGCAGTGACCGGAGAGTTGCAATACAGGGGTGATCTGCAACAGTTGCAGGCCCGCGAAACCGCGCCGCAGCCCAATGCCGGGCAGCGCGGCTGTGGTCGCGAGCTGTTTGCCGTCAACCGCAACAATATTAGCAATGCCGAACAGGGCGCTTCATTCCTGTTCCCGGGAGAGTAATTATGGCGCAGCAACGCTGGAATCTGGTCGCTGATATAGGTGGCACCAACGCGCGCTTTGCGGCGCTGCACGAGGGTCAGCTGGAGAGCGAGTTCGAGTTCTATCATTCGGTGGAAGAGTACCCGAGCTTCAGTGATCTGGTGGTCAAGCTGAGAGACGAGATTGCCGACGCCACCGGTTTTGCCGGCGCGCCTCACAGTGTCTGCCTAGCGGTTGCCTGCCCGGCGGATGTGGAGCATATCTCCTTTACCAACAGTCATTGGGACTTTACCAAGACCCAACTCAAACAGTGGTTCGGCTGCGAACAACTGGTGGTGATCAACGATTTTGAAGCGATTGCCCACGGCATTACCGAGCTGGGCCCGGAGGATGTAATCCAGATTGGCGGCGGCGAGCCGCAGGTTCACAAGCCGATCGGCATTCTCGGTGCGGGGACCGGCCTCGGCATGGCGGCATTAATTTCCCACAGCGATGGTTATCATGTGCTGGATACCGAGGGCGGTCATGCTGACTTTGCGCCGGTGGACCAGCGTCAGATGGAGCTGCTCACGTGCCTGCGTCAGACCTACAAGCGGGTATCGCTGGAGCGGGTGCTGTCGGGTAAAGGCATCGTCAATATCTATCAGGCTATTTGTCAGATGGAGCAGACCCCAGCCCAATTTGCGACACCGCCGGAAGTGGTTGCCGCGGCACTCGACGGCAGTGACCCGCAGGCGCTGGCGGCGCTGAATATGTTCTGTGAATCGATGGGCGCTGCCGCTGGTAATCTGGCGCTGACCCTCGGCGCCAGAGGCGGCATCTATATTGCCGGTGGCGTGGTACCGCGATTCAGCGACTTTTTTGTCAGCAGTGGCTTCCGCAAAAAATTTGAAGACAAGGGTCGTTTCGTCTCCTACCTTCAGCCAATCCCCGTCTATTTGGTGATGCGCAATAACCTCGGGTTATTGGGCGCGGCAAAAAAATTACACAATCTTTAAGGAGACTCAGGTGCGAGATTTATTGGCCGGTAATACGGTTATCCCGGTAATTGTGATCGATCGTGTCGAGGACGCAGTTCCTCTGGCAAAGGCACTGGTTGCCGGCGGTTTGAATGTGCTCGAAGTGACGCTGCGAACCGCGGCGGCGGAAGAGGGTATTCGTCAGATCGTTGCCCAGGTTCCAGGTGCGATTGTCGGCACTGGCACAGTGTGCACGCCGGAACAGATTACTTTATCCGAGCAGCTCGGCTGCCAGTTTATGGTCTCACCGGGCGCGACCGACACACTGTTGGCCGCGGCGCAGAAGTCGTCCATCGGCCTGTTGCCCGGCATCTCATCGGCCAGCGAGTTGATGCGCTGTATGGAATATGGTCACCGCGACTTTAAATTCTTTCCGGCGGAAAATTCCGGTGGTGCTGCTATGATCAAGGCTCTGGCGGGGCCATTTGGCGATGCGCGCATCTGCCCCACCGGCGGCATCGGTCTGCACAATGTGATGGATTACCTGTCGCTGCCAAATGTACTCTGTGTCGGTGGCTCCTGGGTCTGCCCGGCGCAGATGGTAAAAGAGCAGCGCTGGGATGAGATTGAGCAGCTGGCCCGCGAAGCCAGCGCACTGGGCCGATAAACGGTCTTTAAATAACAATTTTAATGATTCGCGTATAACCAGAAATAGTCAGCTCGATAGCGAGCGAGGTTTAAGATGAGCAGTAATATTGATTTGGTAATCTTTGGCGCCCGCGGCGATCTCTCTGAGCGCAAGTTGTTTCCCGCGCTCTATCAGCTGGATCGCGCCGGCCTTCTCGGCGACAGCGCCCGCATTGCCGGTCTGGCGCGGGAAGAGATCAGCAGCAATGATTTTATTGTCAAGGTTCAGCAGGGGCTGCAAAAAGTGGTCCCCGCCGGCGATTGGGATGATGCCGTGTGGCGCAGATTTAGCCGCCGACTGAGCTACCTGAAAGTGGATTTTGCGCAGAAAAAAGATTTCCTGATGCTAAAAGAATGGCTGGTGGAAAAGCGCACGGCGATCTATTACCTGGCCACACCACCCAGTTTGTATGGTTCGATCAGCAAGCATCTCGATGCCGCGGGCTGTGTCGACAAGCAGGCGCGCATCGTGCTGGAAAAGCCGATTGGTAAAGATCTGAAGAGCTCCCGCGAGGTCAATGCCACCGTCGGTGAGCATTTCGACGAGCGCAATATCTACCGCATCGACCACTACTTGGGTAAAGAGACGGTGCAGAATCTGCTGGCGCTGCGCTTTGCCAACCGCATGATCAACTCCCAGTGGGACAACACCTGCGTCGATCATGTGCAGATTACCGCTGCAGAGACTGTGGGCATCGAGGGCCGCTGGTCCTATTACGATAATGTCGGTCAGCTGCGCGATATGATTCAAAACCATCTGCTGCAGCTGCTGTGCATGGTGGCCATGGAGCCGCCAAATTCACTTCAGGCCGATGAGATTCGCGCCGAGAAGGTCAAGATACTGCGCGCCCTGAGCCCGATTAACAGCGAAAATGTGCTCGAGCAATCGGTGCGTGGTCAGTACTCCGCTGGCTGGATTGCCGGCGAACCGGTTGTCGGCTATATGGAAGAAGAGGGCAGCCAGAAGAACAGCAGCGACACCGAAACCTTTGTTGCATTAAAAGCCTATATCGACAACTGGCGCTGGGCTGGCGTGCCATTCTATCTGCGTACCGGCAAGCGTATGCAAGATAAGGTCACCGAAGTGGTAATCACCTATAAAGAAAACCCCCACGCTATTTTCCCGGATAAAGAGGGCAATGCGCAAAATCGTCTGGTTATTCGTCTGCAGCCAAACGAGGGGATTGAGCTGGAGATGTTTTCGAAAAAGCAGAGCCTGAAAGAGCGCTTGAGCCTTGAAAAGCGCACACTCAATCTCGACTTCTTTGACTCCTCCGGTGAATCGCGTATTGCCGATGCCTATGAGCGACTGTTTCTCGAAGTGATCAAGGGCGACCAGTGGCTGTTTGTCAGTCGCGATGAAATTGAAGCCTCGTGGCGCTGGTGTGACCGGCTGCTGGACGCCTGGGCTGACAAGAAAGTTGCCACCAAGTCCTACAGTGCCGGAACCTGGGGTCCGTCAAAGGCTGATATGTTGATGGAAAAAGATCGGCGCAGCTGGCACGAGGCTTGATTGATGGCGATACTCGAGTTTGAAAACAGTTCGGCGCTGGATCTGGCGCTGACCGAAAAAGTCAGCGGACTGCTGCGCGCGGCCATTGAGTCTGAAGGCCAGGCGTCGCTGGTGGTTTCCGGTGGACGCACCCCGGTGGGTTTCTTTCATCTGCTGTCGCAACAGGATCTCGACTGGTCAAAGGTCACCGTTATCCTTGCCGACGAGCGCTGGGTTGATGCCGACCATGAGGCCAGCAATGAAAAGCTGGTGCGCGAAAATCTGCTGATCAATGAAGCCCACAGAGCCCATTATCTGGCGTTGAAAAACAGTGCCGGGAATGCCGTTGAAGGTGAAGCGGAATGTCAGCGTCAGCTGGCGTCGGTTGGTCGTTTTACTGTGGTGATTTTGGGAATGGGCGATGACGGCCACACCGCCTCGCTGTTTCCGGAATCTGAAGCTCTGGCGCGCGGTCTGGATATGCACTCCGGTCGCGACTGCATTGCTGTGACGCCGCTTTATGCGCCCCATCAGCGTATGAGCATGACCTTGCCGCGGCTGTTGCACAGTCGCGAAGTGATTGTGCATATCAGTGGTGCCAGCAAGCAGCAGGTACTGGCCAACGCCAATGCCGGTAATGATGTCATGGAGCTGCCAATTCGCGCCGTGCTGCAACAGCAACTGACCCCAGTGAATATCTACTGGGCGCGCTAGCGCTAATCGAATCCTGGAGTTAAACCGCTATTGGGTTTAGCTGGCGGTTTTAGCCGGGTGGTATTCGGTGGATGGTATTAACAAGTGGTCTTAATAGGTGGCCATCCATGGCCTGGAAGAGACGGTTTTTCTTGCTGGCTATCTATCTATCGAATAACGTCGCCAACTCGAACAATTTTTAATGTGTTTGTGCCGCCGTGCACATTGACAAAATCCCCTTTGGTAATCAGAACAAGATCGCCGTCGCTGACGACTTCGTGCTCGCGCAGAGTCTCCACTGCACGATGGTTAACCTGGGAAGGATCCAGCTCAGAGGCATTAAATGGTACCGGCACCACACCTTTATAAAGTGCGGTCACCTCACAGGTGCCGGGCTTTTCGGCCATGGCATAGATCGGCAGTGACGAGGTAATGCGCGACATAATCAACGGCGCAAAACCGGTTGCGGTCATGCAGATCACCGCTTTAACACCCTGCAGATGGTTGGCCACATACATGGCGGCCAGCGCCAGAGATTCGTCGATACTGGAAAAGGTCTCATCAATTCTATGTTTGGAACGCTGCGCCAGTGGGTGACGTTCGGCGCCTTCAATTACACGCGCCATTGCCTTGACCGTGTCGATCGGGTATTTGCCGGCCGCGGTTTCAGCTGACAGCATCACCGCATCAGTGCCATCCAGCACCGCATTGGCAACATCAAATACTTCCGCTCTGGTCGGTGTCGGCGCGGTGATCATTGACTCCATCATCTGCGTCGCGGTGATTACCACTTTGTTAGCGGCATTGGCGGCATCGATCAACTGCTTCTGCACTGCTACCAGATTAGCGTCGCCAATCTCAACGCCGAGATCGCCTCGCGCCACCATAATGCCGTCGGCGCTGGCGATAATGCCGGGCAAAAATTCTTCGGTAATTGCCTCGGCGCGTTCAATCTTGGCAATAATATGGGCGCTGCTGCCGGCGGCGTGGTCAACGGGACGGTCTATCGCTACCGGGCCGAAAGCGCCGATCTTTCGCAATGGGAGATTGGATATGGCGCATACAACACCGGAACGGGCGTTCTTGCCCGGACTACGGTGCTGTTCAAC
>JALRJD010000098.1 GCA_023255165.1 Porticoccaceae bacterium
GGTTGATGCCGACACCACCGCGCGCATCCATGCACAGTTGGCCATCATTGAGGCCAAAGAAGCACAGATGAAAGCGGTGACCTCTCAGGCCGATCGCTTGCCTTGGTTCTGCTCGGGGTGCCCGCACAATACCTCCACCAAAGTGCCTGACGGTTCGCGTGCCATGGCGGGCATCAAGCAGATTAAAGGCATGGGACGCTTTCATCACCATTTCATAGGCGGGCAGAGGCAGGCCATTTTCAGTCAACCGCAGGCTATCTTTTTCACATTGGTCAAACTGGGCAAACAGCGCATCAACATCAGCGTGCTCAAAGTTAAAGCTCGACATCTCGACTTCATTTTGATGAAAAACGTCGCCGTAGGTGACATCGCCTTGAGGACCGTGGGCCCAGATCAGGTCGTAGATACTGTCCACGCCCTGCAGGTACATAGCGATGCGCTCGAGACCATAGGCGATCTCGCCGGTCACCGGATAACACTCGAGACCACCGGCCTGCTGAAAATAGGTGAACTGGGTAATTTCCATACCGTTGAGCCAGACTTCCCAGCCAATGCCCCAGGCGCCCAGAGTGGGCGATTCCCAGTTATCTTCAACAAAGCGTACATCGTGTACCTGAGTGTCGATCCCCAGCGAGCGCAGCGACCCGAGGTAGAGTTCCTGAAAATCGCTCGGCGATGGTTTCATTACCACCTGAAACTGGTAGTAGTGTTGCAGACGGTTGGGGTTTTCCCCGTAGCGACCGTCGGTTGGCCGGCGACAGCCTTGCACATAGGCACTGTTCCAGTTTTCCGGGCCGATGGCACGCAGAAACGTAGCCGGGTGAAAGGTGCCGGCCCCCACTTCCATATCCAGTGGCTGAAGTACCACACAACCCTGGTCAGCCCAGTATTGTTGCAGTCTGATTATTAGCGCCTGAAATGTATCAGGGGGCGTGCCGACATTGTTCAATGTTTGATACCCGCGGGTGATTGGACTGGTTGTAAAAGTGTTTTTCTGAAGAATGCGCAATTATAAGGCGAGCGATTAATAAAGAAAGGGTGCAGGGACGGTTAAGCGGCAATTAAAGCCCCGGAATATATTAAGTTATGGATATAATAAGGGCGGTAAATCAGCCTGACAGGATCAGTCGGTCTGGCACATGGAGATTGCTTTAAATTTTGCTTTAATTTTTGTTTTAATCAATAGCGCGAGAGGAAAAGGATAGATGGCACATATACGACGTGGTGAAAAAGTTCGCAAAGCAGTATTTCCCGTTGCCGGGATGGGCACACGATTTCTGCCGGCAACCAAAGCGAACCCCAAAGAGATGTTACCTGTAGTCGACAAGCCACTGATTCAATACGCGGTTGAAGAGGCCGTTGCCGCCGGAATCACCGAGATGATTTTTGTCACCGGCCGCAACAAGCGCAGTATTGCCGACCACTTTGACAAAGCCTATGAGCTTGAGCACCAACTCGAGCAGCGCAATAAAACCAAGCTGTTGGAAATCGCACAAAACATCGTGCCCAAAGGGGTTAGCTGCACCTATATTCGACAATATGAAGCACTGGGTCTCGGTCATGCGGTCTCCACCGCCTCGCACCTGATCGGCGATGAACCCTTTGCGGTGATTCTCGCTGACGACCTGATTCATGGTGACAAGGGTGCAGTTCAGCAAATGGTCGAACTCTACGAATTTTATAAAAGCTCGGTGATCGCGGTGCAGAAAGTGCCGGGTCCGGAGATCTCCGCCTACGGCGTAATCAGTGGCAAACCTCAGGCCGAGCGCGTCTACCTGATGGACAAGATCGTTGAAAAGCCGGCCCTCGAAGATGCACCCTCGGATCTGGGTGTCACCGGGCGTTATATTTTCACGCCGCAAATTTTTAAGCACCTGGCCAAATTGAAACCCGGCGCCGGTGGCGAGTATCAGCTCACCGACGCGATTCAGACACTGCTCACCGAAGAGCAGGTGCTGGCCTACGAATACACCGGCACCCGCTACGACTGCGGCAGCAAAATGGGCCTGCTCAAAGCCAATATTGAACTCGGCTTGTTGCACAGCGAGATCGGCGAAGATTTGCGCACCTATCTGCGCGATGAACTCGCCAGCAAACTCTAACGGCTCGGCCATTTACCCGCGCGCTAATCATCCCAACCACCTGCAAGAGGCTAAGCTGGAGTTTTGAAAAACGCTATTCTGGTATGGGTGCTGCGCAGCTTTGCCTGGTTGCCACTTCGCGTCAGCCGAGCCTTTGGGCGCACGGTCGGGCGCTTGATATACGCACTCAAGCTAACCCCGGTGCGAGTGTCGCGGATCAATCTGCAACTCTGCTATCCACAGCTGTCAACCGCTGAAATTGAGCAGCGCTGCCGGCAGCGAATGTTGCAGCTCGGTCAGGCCTTCTTTGAAACTCCCCGTGTCTGGAGCCAGCCCCCGCAATGGCTGGAGAGCAAAATACTCTCGGTGGAGGGCCTTGATCTCCTCCAGGCCGCCCTTGATGACGACCGCGGCATGCTGTTGATCGTGCCCCATCAGGGCAACTGGGAGGTGATTGGATTGTGGGTGGCGACGCAAACCCAGATGACCTCGCTCTATGAGCCGCCAAAAATTCCCCAGCTCGGCAAGTGGATAAAATCCTCCCGCGAACGCTCCGGCGCGACACTGGTGCCCACCGATGTGCGCGGTGTTGCGGCACTGATCAAAGCCCTGAAGCGCGGTGACACCTCTGGCATCCTTCCGGATCAGCAGCCCGGCCCCCAAGGCGGCGTGATGGTGCCCTTTATGGGGGTGCAGGCGCGGACCATGACGCTGGTTACCAATCTGATCAATCGTGCCGGCTGCCGAGCGCTGTTGGCAACAGCACTGCGCGAGCCCGGCGGTTGGCGGTTGCACTTTTTGCCCGCTAGCGACGCGCTTTACAGCGAAGATCAACTCGAAGCTGTGACCGCACTGAACGAAGACGTTGCGCGCATCGTCGCCCTCGCCCCGGATCAGTATCAGTGGGAATACAAACGCTTTCGCGTGCAGGACGACGGCCGGGATATCTATGCCAAAAACGCCTGACAGCCTGCACTTTATGCCGAATGCCCACTTTTCTGATCGCGTGGTTTGGCGCCAACCGGAAATGGCGGGCATCAGTGGGGTACCGCCGTTTTGGCGCGGCTGGTTGATGGACCGGGGTTCGCTGACCGGTCGCTTGCTTGCAGCGAGCGATAACCAATTACAAGTTGAGGTGTTGGATCAATCACTGCAGTTGCCGAGTCTTTCTGAGCGCCGAGCGCTGTCGCTGGCGGCCAATCAGCTGGCGCTGGTTCGTGAAGTGTTGTTGATCGGCGCAGGCCAACCATGGGTCTTCGCGCGCAGCGTGATTCCATTGCAGACATTAACTGGTCGATTGCGCAGACTGCGCCATCTTGATAACCGACCGTTGGGCGCGCTGCTGTTCAGTGATCCCGGCATGACCCGCGAGCCATTACAGTGGGCGCGCATTGAACCTGATGGTCAGCCCCTGTCGCGGCAGCGTGACGATCGTGCAAACTGTCGTCAGCAACCGGCATGGGCGCGGCGCTCGGTGTTCAGATTGTCGGCAAAACCGCTTTTGGTTTGCGAAATATTTTTACCGAGTTTTAAGCCCAATGACTGATAGCAGCAACACTCTCTCCAGCAAAACGCATCCCTGGCTGCGCCTGACCCGTCTCGATAAACCCATCGGCACTTATCTGTTGTTGTGGCCAACCCTCTGGGCGCTGTGGTTTGCCAGTGCCGGCCACCCGACGCTGGCCAATTTGGTGATTTTTACCCTTGGTGTTGTGGTGATGCGCGCGGCGGGCTGTGTGATCAATGATTACGCCGATCGTCATGTGGACGGCGCCGTTGAGCGCACCAAACATCGGCCACTGCCGGCGGGCGAAGTCTCTGAGCGTACCGCGCTGTGTCTGTTTTTTACGTTGTTATTGGTGGCGCTAACGCTGGTTTTACTGACCAATCAATTGACCATAATGCTCGCCTTTGGCGGGGTCGCGGCGACCACAGTGTATCCATTTCTCAAGCGTGTGACGCACTGGCCGCAGCTAGGTCTGGGGATCGCCTGGGCCTGGTCGACACCAATGGCGTTTGCCGCTCACAACAGCACATTGCCGACTGAGCTGTGGGTACTGTTTGCCGCGGTGGTGTGCTGGACCATCGCTTTTGATACCTACTACGCGATGGTTGATCGGAATGACGACCTGCAGATCGGGATTAAATCCACGGCGATTTTATTTGGCCGCCACGAGCTGTTGATTATTGGGTTGTTGCAGATAGGGGTGCTGTTGCTGTTGTTCGCCGCAGGTGTCCTGTTTTCCCGCGGGGTGCTCTATTTCGCCGGTCTTGCCGTGGCCGCTGCCTACTTTATTAATCAGCACCGCATCAGCCGCGGTCGCGACCGCGATGCCTGCTTCAAGGCGTTTCTCAATAATAACCGTGTCGGCATGATTATTTTTATCGGTCTGGCCGCTGACTACCTGGTTAACGCTTAGTCCGGGTTTCGATTGGGCTGGAGCCGGTGACAGCGATCGCCTCTGATCAGGCTTTTTGCCAGATTAATAGACGATTGTTAGCCGGCAGATCATGGTCGTCGAGCAATATCAGATCGCCTTCCAGAGCCAGCCGATTGATCTCATGAAATTCCCTGATTCCGCGGTGGGCGACCTGCTCACGCAGCTGCAGATCAAACAGTCGATTGCTTTCAGAGGTGAATTCGCCGGCGTATTTCATCGGTCCGTATAGAGCAAACAGACCGCCGGACTGCAGGTGCGCGGACACATTGGCAAACATCGCCTCGACCTCATGCCAGGCCATAATATGCGCCGTGTTGGAGCTGTAAATGGCGTCAAATTGCTGTTGCGGCCACCTATCGCCACCCACATCCAGCTCTACTGGCGCTCGTAAATTATCAGCTGGACAGTCGTCGATCCAATGCAAAATACCGCGATGGTTTTCCCTGAGATCGCTGGTCTGCCAGACAAGATGGGGCAACTGTGGAGCAAACCAGACGGCATGTTGCCCGGTGCCCGAGCCGATTTCCAGCAGATGGGTTTTGTTCTGTAACAGCGGCGCCAGCACATTGAAAATGGGTGCTTTATTATTTTCGCAGGCCTGGGAAAAAGGCTTGTCGGTTAAAATGGTGATGGTTTGCTCTCCTGATGCCGCGTTTTTGTTCTGTTGATCAAACCCTTATCCACGAACAAAAACCAATTGATCCTGCTCGCTGAGAGCCGCACTGTATTGATAGCCATCGATATCAAAGCCTTTGAGCTTTTCCACATCGGTGATGCGATTTTGAATGATATAGCGGCTCATCAAACCGCGAGCTTTTTTCGCATAAAAGCTAATAATTTTGTATTTATCATCCTTCTTGTCCATAAACACCGGCGTCACAATCCGCGCGGCAACATCCTTTTGGCGCACCGACTTAAAGTATTCATTGGAAGCAAGGTTAACCAGCACATCTGTGCCGATTTTGTTCAGCTCCGCGGTAATAATATCGCCCCAGAACTGGTAGAGATCGGCGCCGCGCGGATTGGCCAGCTTGGTGCCCATCTCCAGACGATAGGCTTGCATCAAATCCAGTGGGCGCAGCACGCCATAGAGTCCGGAGAGAATACGCAGACGCTCCTGGGCCCAGGTCAAATCCTCCGCGCTCATGCTGTCCGCATCCAGTCCCTGATAGACATCGCCCTTAAACGCCAACACCGCGGGCCGGGCGTTATTTGCATTAAAAGGTGTCTGCCACTCCTGAAAACGTTCATAGTTGAGAGCGCCGAGTTTGTCGCTCAACCCCATCAGGCTGGAAACATCCTGCGGTGCCAGTTTTTTTAGCCCTTGCGACAATTCTTCGGCATGATCCAGCAGCGCGGGTTGCGTGAGCAAAGGTGCTTCAATAGAGCTCGCATAATCGAGTTTTTTTGCCGGAGAAATAACAATTAACATGGGGCACCTGTTATGTCGGGTGGAATTTATTAGAATGAAGTGGTGTCATTATATCAACTTGCGTCAGGCGCGCGAGGGTCCATTTGGCGCCTCAGGAGCAGTGCAAAATGTGTTATCGATGGAGACAGGGAATGAAAAATAGGTTTTCAGTACGATTACTCGCAGTAGTAGCCTTAACGGTTTTAACACCGAGCTTATTGTCCGGTTGTTCAGTTAATCCGGTTACCGGTAAAAGCCAGCTATCGCTTATTTCACCTCAGCAAGAGGTGGCGATTGGCGAAAAAAATTACGCCCCCTCGCGGCAGTCCCAGGGCGGCGACTACTATCTTGATCCTGCGCTGCAAACCTATATTAGCGACGTCGGCAAAAAACTCGCCGCCGTCAGCGACCGTCCCGAGCTGCCCTATGAGTTTGTTGTGCTCAACAATCAGGTGCCCAATGCCTGGGCATTGCCCGGCGGAAAAATAGCCATCAACCGCGGGCTATTGGTGATCCTTGAGGATGAAGCGCAGCTCGCCGCGGTGCTCGGGCATGAAATTGTTCACGCCGCGGCTCGCCATGGCGCCATGCAGATGACCACCGGAACGCTGGCCAGTATTGGTCTGTTAACTGTCGGTGCGGCGGTGCAGGGCAGGCCGGGCGAGCAACTCTATGGCGTCGCCTCGCAGCTGGGCGCCGCAGCGTGGATGGCAAAATACAGTCGCGATGACGAGCTCGAATCGGATTATTACGGCATGGACTATATGGCTCGCGCTGGCTACGACGTACAGGGCGCGGTTGAGTTGCAGCAAAAGTTTGTCGCGTTGAGCGAATCCCGTGAAGCGGATTTCTTTAGCAGCCTGTTTGCCAGCCATCCTCCTTCAGCCCGTCGGGTCGAGGCAAATCGAGCCCGGGCGGCGAACGTTGCCCCCGGGCAGCGCTACCGCCAGCGCTATCAGAGCGCCATCGCCCAGCTTAAAAAGGATGCCCCCGCCTACGCGGCCGAGGAAAAGGCCATTGAGGCGCTGGCCGATAATAAACCCGCGGACGCTATCAGCCATCTTGATCGCGCCGTGGCCGTGCAACCGGATGAGGGGCAGTTTTGGGAGCTGCGCGGCCAGGCTTGGGAGAAGTTGAAAAACCTGTCAAATGCCGATAAGGCCTACAGTACCGCCATCGCCAAAAATGAACGGTACGCCAATGCCTATTTCAGCCCCTATCTGGCGCGCGGTGTGCTGCGTTACAAGCAGGGTCAAATGGTTGCCGCCGAGACGGATTTGAAACAGAGTTACCAACTGTTGCCGACCGCGGCGGCCAGTTACTATCTTGGCGAACTGGCCCTGCAGGGCAATCGCCTGGAGCAGGCCAACCGCTATTTTCAGCAGTCCGCCCAGGATCGCGGCGAATTGGGCAACCAGAGTCGGGAAAAAATTCAGCAGGTCAATTTGCGGCTCAGGCCGCAGAGTTTTTTAGCCTTTAGTCAGGCATCCAGCGCCAAGGGCGCACTGCTGGTGAATATTATAAATACCAGTCCGCGGGCGATGCGCAATATTGTTATTCAGGTGGTCGGTCCGATCACCTCGAGCGGTTACGCCGAAAGCAAAACTATCGCGCTGACCAAAACCCTTCAGCCGGGCCAACAAGTGACGATCAATACAGGGTTGAGCTATCTATTGATCACCGACGCTGTGATATCGGGTGGCCAGGTTGCTCGTTATCGCGTCACTGCGGAAAGCGCAAAACTGGTAGACTAGGGCGCTCGGAACCCGGGATTGCGCGTTCGGAAAAATTAAAATAATTCACCAGAGGGTTTTATATTATGCAGGAAACCAAAAACAAACCGCCCTGTGCGGTGTGCAGGCTGGTGCGCATCTACCTGTTGGTGGCGGTGCCGATTATTTTGATTATGTGGATCCGGCCAGAAGTTAGCCGCCTGAAGGGATATGCGCTCACCGATATGTTCGCCACGCTGATTGGCGTAATGCTGGTCTGTACCATTTTGTGGAAGGCCTACCAGGAATTTTGGAAACCCAAGCTCGATGCCGCCAGAAAAAACAAAAATTGATTGCTGGAGCTGTCGCCACTTCCAGATAACTCACCAACCCAAAATGCCATACGCTTGTCAGGCAATGGGATTCAAGTCAAAAATGTTGCCCTGCCTCGCGGTGGTTCAGGTAGACGGCAACAGTTGCCTCAGCTTTCAGCCAAAACGCCCGCCGGTCAAAAAAGCCTGAAAAATAGATCGTTTCTCGTCTGGTTTGAATCGTTATTTAAGGGCTATTTCTTACCCGTTAAAGACTATTTTTTACGCGTTAAGGGCTATTTTTCATGCGTTAAGGACTATCTTTCACCAGCATAAACGGTTGCACAATTTTTCGAGCCTGGCGGCAGGAGAGCCGGCCGCTATAGGTATTGACCGCGCAGCGAAAAACATCCTGGTGCAGACCCTTGCTTGAGGTCCAGTGGTTGGCGACATCTATATTGGGGAATACATTCTGATTGATGGCCGGCGCGACACAGCTGCTCTCGGTGACCGACTGCATTTCTGTGTCGGTGGGCAGACGCCAGGTAATGCCGGACTTTTCTGAAAACTCTGTGGCAAAACTGATCGCCTCATCCCAGGTGAGATAGAGCATCTCGCCCTTACAGCGAAAGTTGGAATAGCGCTGGCCCGCCGCACAACGGTACCAGATGGTGCCTGTGGCGCTGTCTTTGGCAAGACCGGCATTGGTGACTTCAAAGCGTCCTTTGTCGCCTCGTGGAATACTGTCTGTGCATTTTTCTTCACTGCGATAATCCGAGCAGCTATTGAGCACCAACACCATTGAAAGCGCTGTCAGCAACTGAAACATTTTGCGGCTGCACAACCGGGTCGAAAAATAAATCACAATATTGCCTCCTGATAGGCGCGCCGGTAGTTTGGTTTTACTCTGTTATAGCAGCATAACTTAACACAACACTGTCGCCAAATTTGAGCTGTTGTCGGATTGGCTACACCGCTTCTAATAACATCGACAGATAGCGCAATAGTTAAAATCCGCAACGGCGGTTTTGTTTGCGCATTTCCCGAACTTGTTTCGTGTCGCCTGTAACGGGTTTGCAGGGCTCAATATTTTCCGACAGCTGTCGATATTAAGCTTTAGTCAGAGAGTATTTAGTACTGCCTTTGTTTTCAGGAGCGGTTACTATTTACCGACCCAATATTATCGCCGCTTGATCTGTGCCTCTGGCGGCCAAATTTTTCGACACTGTTGTAAGGAATGTTCATGGATATCGCAACGATTCTCGGTTTGCTCGGCGCCTTCGGTTTGATTTTTATGGCTATCGACGACATGGCCGCCTTTATCGATACCCCTTCACTGCTGATCGTTGTGGGTGGTTCGATCATGGTGGTGATGTTCCGCTCTTCGCTGGGCGAGTTCCTCGGTGCTGTTGGCGTAATGGGCAAGACTTTTAAAAATAAACTGGATGAACCCGCCAAGCTGATTGAGCAGATTGTCGAGCTGGCCACCATCGCTCGCAAAGACGGCATGATTGCTCTTGAAGGACAGGAGATCGACAATCCGTTTCTCTCCAAGGCGGTCTCCATGCTGGTCGATGGCACCGACCCAGCGATTATTAAGAGCTCACTCGACCGCGAGTTGGCCAGTACCAAAATGCGTCACGCCATGGGCGCCAAGATATTTTCCGCCTGGGGTGAAATTGCGCCGGCTATGGGCATGATCGGAACCCTGATCGGTCTGGTACAGATGCTCGGTAATATGGGCGACCCCAAGTCGATCGGCCCGGCGATGGCGGTGGCTCTTTTGACCACCATGTACGGCGCTATTTTGGCCAATGTTATCTGTCTGCCAATCGCCATGAAACTGGAGAACCAGGCCGATCTCGAAGCCGCCAACAATGAGCTGATTATTGAAGGCATTCTGTTTATCCAGGATGGCGGCAACCCGCGTGTTCTCAGTGATTTCCTCGCCTCGTTCCTCGGCCCCAAAGCCCGCGCCAAATTAGCTGCCGCGTAAACACCTCATGGCAGACGATCAGGAATTGGAAAAAGTCGAGGGGGGTGGGGTTCAGGAATCCAGCGCCCCACCCGAACCCGATTGCCCGCCCTGTAAAGGCGGAGCTCCGGCGTGGATGGCGACCTTTGCCGATATGGCAACCCTGCTGATGGCCTTCTTTGTACTGCTGCTCTCGTTTGCCGAAGTCAATGTGCCGAAATACAAACAGATTGCCGGCTCGCTAAAGTCGGCATTTGGTGTCGCCCGCATTGTGCCCAAGATTTCTCTTCCCACCGCCACCAGTCTGGTTAAGCAGGAGTACACCCCGGCTCTGGCGGAACCCACGGTGATCGACCAGAAACGCCAGCGCTCGGAAGATATTACGCAGGAATTTATCGTCAAAAAAACCGAAAGCGGCGAAGCGGATTTTAAAACCCAGGCAGAATTCCGCAGTGTCCAGGAGGCCCTTGCCGAGCAGATCGAGTTGGGCCAGGTTTCGGTGCGACTCGAGGACGACAAGGTCGTGGTTGAGTTGCGTTCCGACAGCTCCAGTGGTGGCCAGGGCAAGCCCGAGTCGGACAGCGGCGCCGGTGGCCCGATCAGTCAGACCACTATTGAAGTGGCTTCCAAAGTGGTCGATCTGCAATCCACCGTCTCTACCGAAATAGAAGTTCGCAAGCAACAGCTCGCCTCTGGTCAGAGCAGCGGTGGCCTGCAGTCCGACAGTGACAGCAACAATTCATCCGGCGGCAGTGCCGACCAGCGCAGGCAGGATATTGACGACCAGTATCAGCAGATACGCATGTCGCTGGCCGCCGATATTCAGCAGGGCCTGGCCGAAGTCGAACGCGATGGCGACCGCATTATTGTTCGCCTTGCCAGTCAGGGATCATTTGTCTCTGGCAGTGCCGATCTGCAGCCAGGTTTTGCCGGACTGCTGACCCGGGTTGGCAATTCGCTGTCTGCCTCGAAAGGCAAGGTTCGTGTCGAGGGCCATACCGACAATATTCCGGTGGCCTTTAGTGAGCGGTTTAATTCCAACTGGGATCTCTCCGCCGCGCGCTCGGCCTCGGTGGCGGACTTCTTTGCCCAGAATTCGGAACTTGATCAGAGCGCGATTACGGTTGCCGGTTTTGCCGACACCAAACCCATTGATACCAACAGCACTGCTGCGGGTCGGGCGCGTAATCGTCGCATTGAGGTGATTGTTGATGGCTCTTAATTCGCTGATGGCTCCTAACAGACTGAAGGTCCTTAATTCGTTGTCGATTATCGCGGGGAGCTGCTGATATGGTCGATAAAGTGGGCGATACAGATTTGGAAGACGGCGCCGTGGCGACTGAAGAAGCGCCATTGCCGGTGGTTGCTGACGGCGGAGCGGAGGAAGTTGTCGATGCGCCGCGCCCGCCACCACCGCCGCCAGAGGATCCACCACCGGCGGAGGAGTGCCCACCCTGTAAAGGTGGCGCGCCCGCCTGGATGGCAACCTTTGCCGATATGGCGACGCTGCTGATGGCCTTCTTTGTATTAATTCTGTCGTTTGCCCATATGAATGTGCCCAAGTACAAGGAAGTTAGTGGCTCGATGAACGAAAAATTTGGTGTGCAGAAAATTGTGCCGACCGTGGAGCAGCCGACCGCGGACAATATTATTGCCAAGCAGTACAAAACCGCCAAAGTCGACCCGACGCTGCTGGACGTGATTCAGGAACAGACCACCTCCGAGCCGCAGCCGGAAGATCCGGAGCTAAAAGACTCACTGAAAAAGAATCAGTCGGAAACCAATGCCGATGTCGAGACATTAAAGAAGTCTCTGGCCAAAGAGATTGCCCAGGGCAAGGTGAAGGTGACAGT
>JALRJD010000234.1 GCA_023255165.1 Porticoccaceae bacterium
GAAACTGGCTAAGAACGCCGATACGGTTTATCTGGCGACGGATTTGGATCGTGAGGGAGAGGCCATTGCCTGGCATCTGACGCAGGTGATCGGTGGTGACGACAGCCGCTACAAGCGCGTGGTGTTTAACGAGATCACCAAAAAAGCGATTCGCGCGGCCTTTGAAAAGCCCGGCGTGCTCAATACCAACCGTGTTGAAGCGCAACAGGCGCGACGTTTCCTCGATCGGGTGGTTGGCTTTATGGTTTCACCGCTGCTGTGGGAGAAAGTCGGCCGCGGTCTCTCCGCGGGCCGAGTTCAATCCGTTGCGCTGAAAATGATTGTCGAGCGCGAGCGTGAAATTCGCGCCTTCCAGCCGGAAGAGTATTGGACGGTTCACGCCGACCTGGAAGCGACTGGTACCGAAACCGGCGGGCTTGAGCATGACGACAGCAAGATTCGTTTTGAGGTTAAGCGCCACGATGGCAAAACCTTCCGCCCGGTTAACAAAACCGAAACGGATAACGCACTGGCGGCATTGAGAATTGCCGACTATTCGGTGGTCAAGCGCGAAGACAAGCCAACATCGTCGAAACCATCTGCACCGTTTATCACCTCAACCCTGCAGCAGGCAGCGAGCACGCGGCTTGGCTTCGGGGTCAAGAAAACCATGATGATGGCGCAGCGGCTCTATGAGGCGGGCTATATCACCTATATGCGAACCGACTCGACCAATCTCAGTGAAGATGCGATCAGCGCGTGTCGTGATTACATTAAATTGCGACACGGTGATCGCTACCTGCCGGAGCAGCCCAAAGTTTATAGCAGCAAGTCGGGCGCTCAGGAAGCTCACGAAGCGATCCGTCCTTCCAATATTGATATTTCTCCCGGCAGCCTTGGCGATATGGAAGCCGATGCGCGCAGACTTTATCAGTTGATCTGGCAGCAATTTGTTGCCTGTCAGATGACCAATGCCGAATTTACCGCCACCTCAATCACGGTTGCCGCAGGCGATTATGAACTCACCGCCAAAGGGCGTGTCACCCGCTTTGACGGTTATCTGGCGGTGATGCCGGCCAACCGTAAGGGCGACGATGACTCTGAACTGCCGGATCTGCAACAGGGCGACAAAATGTCGATGCTGGTGCTGGTTCCGCAGCAGCACTTTACCAAACCCATCGCCCGTTTTTCTGAAGCCTCTCTGGTCAAAGAGCTGGAAAAGCGCGGCATTGGTCGCCCATCAACCTATGCAGCGATTATCTCGACGATTCAGGATCGCGGTTATGTGCGCATTGAAAACAAGCGTATCTTTGCCGAAAAGATTGGCGATATTGTTACCGACCGACTGGCCGAGAACTTCACGGATCTGATGGATTACGGTTTTACCGCGACCATGGAAGAGCATCTGGATGAAATTGCCAGCGGCAAGCTGAACTGGAAAGATCTGCTCAACCGCTTTTACCGCGACTTCAGTCAAAAAGTTGAAACGGCGAAAGAGGCCGACGCCGGAATGCGTCCCAATGCGCCGACCGAGACTGATATTCTCTGTACCCAGTGTGGCCGTCCGATGATGATCCGTACCGCCGGCACAGGAGTGTTTCTCGGCTGCTCTGGATATGCCTTGCCGCCCAAAGAACGCTGCAAGCAGACCATGAACCTGACCCCTGGTGACGAGGCGGTCAATATTGATGAAGACGATGAAGCCGAATCCAAGCAGCTGATGCACAAGCACCGCTGCAAGCTTTGCAACACCGCGATGGATAGCTATCTGATCGATGAAAAGCGCAAGCTGCATGTCTGTGG
>JALRJD010000244.1 GCA_023255165.1 Porticoccaceae bacterium
CAAAATAACGGCCACCGAGAATCACTGTGTCATAGGTTTGAGCTGTCATCTTATTGTTCCCCTCAGGTGTTTTTTTATTGAATATTACCCCCCATTCAGACAAATAACTTGATATATTGCGAACGATTATTTAGCCTGAAAACGGCTTCAAATACAGGTTATTCATCAAATCTACCGAAAAGACGGACCCAAGCTATGGAAACCATTGTTCGCTGCGGCGGCCTCAGCGGATATGAAAAACTGGTCAGAGAACTGGGCCGGGATCCAGCCGCGCTGCTGCGCAATATGGGGCTGCCAACAGACTATCTGCGCGACCCCGATCGCTATATCCCCTATCAGACACTTGCCGAGCTGCTCAACCGCGCGGCCAATGAATGCCGCTGCCCGAACTTTGGTTTCCGTCTTGGCACTCGCCAGGATCTATCAATTCTCGGCGCACTGGCGCCCTATCTCTGCACTCAGCCATCGGTCGGCGATTCCTTTGCGCTAGTGCAGAAAAATTTAACCTTCCATGCCCGCGGTATCAACTTTGTACAGCGCTCCAGCAGCAGACAGGTTGCGATCGAGATTCATTTTGAGCCGGCACTGAGCGCATCAATCAACCTCGACCAATCAACCGCCCTGACCCTGAGCAACCTTGTGCTGCTGCTCGATCAACTGGCCGGCCACCGCCTTGCGCCGCTCTCCATTGAGTTGGCGATTCCCAATCCCGGCAATCTTCAGGGCTCTGATTTCAAGTTTGGTTGTACTGTGCTTTTTGACCGGCCAGCCAATACTGTGCGTTTTGATCCAGAACTGTTTGCGCTGCCGGTTGCTGTCAACGCCGAGTTGCAACAGTTTTTTTCATCACAGTGGCGCGTCGCCGACGCCAGCAGTTCATCGCTACAGATCGATCTGCGCGACCAGATTAAACGTGCGGTGCTGGCGCTATTACCGACCGGCAACTGTCGCCTGCCCGAGGTCGCCGAACTGGTCGAGCTATCACCGCGAGTGCTGCAAAAGCGCCTGCAAAAACAGGGTTTGCGGTTTAGCCAGATTCTCACCCAGGCGCGCATGGAGGTGGCCAAACAGCATCTGCAGCACTCTGATATCAATCTCACCGAGTTGACCCTTAACCTCGGGTTTGAGGAGCCTGCGGTATTTAGCCGCGCCTTTAAACTCTGGACCGGCAGCAGTCCAAGGCAGTGGCGGCAATCCAGTCAGAGTAAATAATTCTGCCTATTTAAGCGGCAAACCCGAGGCGGTTTTTTCATGTTAATATCGCCGCCCTTGAGCACCGCTCCAACCACTTGTATTCCCTCTATGTTGAGACTCAGTGAAATAAAACTGCCCCTCGATCACAGCGACGATGATCTGATAACGGCTATTCGCGAGCGGCTCAAAATCAGCGCCGACAAATTGCACAGCTTTAAGGTGTTTAAACGCAGCCACGATGCGCGCAAGAAAAACCGTATTCTGCTGATTTATCAACTGGATGTCGTGCTCGATAAAGAGACCGAAGCAGCGCTGCTGGCCCAAACACCTGCCCTGCCCCGGGTTGGTCCGAGCCCTGACACAAACTACAAATTTGTTACCGCGCCGGTGGCGCAATTTCCCGAGTCAAAGCAGCGCCCGATTATTGTTGGCTTTGGTCCCTGCGGCATTCTCGCCGCACTGGTGCTGGCGCAGATGGGGCTGAAACCCATAGTGCTCGAGCGCGGGCAAGAGGTGCGTCAACGCACCAAGCAAACCTGGGGTTTTTGGCGCAAGCGCGAACTCAACACCGAATCCAATGTGCAATTTGGCGAGGGTGGTGCCGGCACCTTTTCCGATGGCAAGCTTTGGAGTCAAGTCAAGGATCGTCGCCATCTCGGCCGCAAGGTGCTTGAGGAGTTTGTGATTGCCGGCGCACCGGAGGAAATTCTGGTCAACAGCCGGCCCCACATTGGCACCTTTAAACTGGTTAGCATGGTCGAGAATATGCGCGCCGAAATTATTCGCCTGGGCGGCGAAATACGCTTTGAGCAAAAGGTTGAAAGTATTTTGCGCGAGACCGACAACGAGGCCGACGATCAGGGACAGATTACCGGCCTGCTGCTGGCCAGTGGTGAAACCCTGCATAGCAGACATATTGTGATGGCCATCGGCCATAGCGCCCGCGACAGTTTTCAAATGCTGCTCGATCGCGGTGTCTATATCGAACCCAAACCCTTCTCCATCGGCTTTCGCATCGAGCATCCGCAATCGGCGATTGATCGCGCCCGCTTTGGCCCTCAGGCCGGTCACCCGGCACTGGGCGCGGCGGAATACAAGCTGGTGCACCACTGCAAAAATGGTCGCACGGTATACAGTTTTTGCATGTGCCCCGGCGGTACCGTGGTGGCGGCAACATCGGAACAGGGCCGCGTGGTGACCAATGGCATGTCGCAGTATTCGCGCAACGAACGCAATGCCAATGCGGCGATTGTTGTCGGCATCGACCCGGAAACTGATTTTCCCGGCCACCCGCTTGCCGGAATTGATCTGCAACGCCAACTGGAGAGTCTCGCTTATCAGCTGGGCGGCGAAAATTACAACGCACCGGCGCAGCTGGTGGGGGATTTTCTCAACAACCGCGCCTCCACTGAATTGGGTGCGGTGCAGCCCTCTTATCAGCCCGGTATCACCCTCGGTGATCTTTCGAAAGCCATGCCCGATTTCGTGGTCGCGGCGATTCGCGAGGCGATTCCAGAGTTTGATAAACAGGTGCAGGGCTATGCCATGGCCGATGCCATTATGACCGGTGTTGAAACCCGCACCTCGGCGCCGGTGAGTATTAAGCGCGATGCCTCTTACCAGAGCATTAATACCAGAGGGCTGTTCCCGGCCGGTGAAGGCGCGGGTTATGCGGGCGGTATTCTGTCGGCGGGAATTGATGGTATCAAGGTTGCCGAAGCGGTGGCGCTGGATCTGCTGCAGGGGCGTTAATAAATTTCAGACAAGCCGCTCTGGTAGCATATATTAGACGGCGTTGGATCTACATCTTGCCGATGGCTCGCCCTATTCTGGCAGCTGTTATCAATCCGATACCTTGATAGATTCAATTTAACCCTAGCCCAACTTTAATGTTCTGATTTCACAGCCTCGAGCGGAGCACCAATGAACAAAACGTCTAATTCTTCTTTTGCCGCGGATATTATCAGCACCGATCGCGACCATATCTGGCACCACCTGACGCCGCACAACAGCTTTAAAAATGCCGACCCACTGATTATTCAGCGCGGCGTGGGCATGCGTGTGACCGATATAAAAGGCAAGGAGTATCTCGACGCAACCTCTGGTGGGGTGTGGTCGGTTAATGTGGGCTATG
>JALRJD010000255.1 GCA_023255165.1 Porticoccaceae bacterium
AAGTCAAAGGCAAGATGTGGCACTTGCGCTACCCGCTGGCCAATGGCGCCAAAACCGCCGACGGCAAAGACTATATAGTGGTCGCCACCACCAGACCGGAAACCATGCTCGGCGACACCGGCGTGGCCGTCAACCCGGAAGACCCGCGCTATCAAAATCTGATTGGCCAGCATGTGCTGTTACCCTTGGTGGGAAGACTAATTCCAATCGTCGCCGATGACTATGCCGACATGGCCAAAGGCACCGGTTGCGTCAAGATCACCCCGGCTCATGACTTTAACGACTATGAAGTCGGTCAACGTCACAACCTGCCGATGATCAACATCCTCACCACCAATGCCGACATCCGCCAAAGTGGCGAGTGCGTCAACAGCGACGGCAGTGACAACAGCGAACTGGATGCCAGCCTGCCGGAAAAATATCGCGGCATGGAACGCTTCGCCGCGCGACGTGAAATTGTCGCCGACTTCGACGAACTGGGTCTGCTGGAAAGCATTGAAGAAAATGATATGACCGTACCCTACGGCGATCGCGGCGGCGTTGTTATCGAACCGCTGCTCACCAACCAGTGGTATGTGGATGCGAAAAAACTCGCCGGCCCGGCCATCGAAGCGGTTGAAGACGGGCGCATAAAATTTGTCCCGCAGCAGTATGAAAATATGTACTTCTCGTGGATGCGCAATATTCAAGACTGGTGCATCTCACGCCAACTTTGGTGGGGACATCAGATTCCGGCCTGGTACGACGACGCCGGCAAAGCCTATGTCGGCAAGAGCGAAGCCGATGTGCGCGAAAAATACAGCCTTGGTGATATCGCCCTGAAACAGGACGACGATGTGCTCGACACCTGGTTCAGCTCCGCGCTGTGGACCTTTGGCACACAGGGCTGGCCAGAGCAGACCGAACGGTTAAAAACCTTCCATCCCACCGATGTGCTGGTCACCGGTTTCGATATTATTTTCTTCTGGGTTGCGCGCATGGTGATGATGAGCATGCACCTGATCAAAGACGAAAACGGCCAACCGGAAGTGCCCTTTAAAACCGTCTACGTCACCGGCCTGATTCGCGATGAGCAGGGTCAGAAAATGTCCAAATCCAAGGGCAATGTACTCGACCCACTGGATATGATCGACGGCATCGACATCGAAGCACTGCTGGAAAAACGCACCGGCAACATGATGCAGCCCCAGCTGGCGCAGAAGATTGCCAGCCGCACACGTAAACAATTCCCCGATGGCATCGAACCCCACGGTTCCGACGCCCTGCGCTTCACCCTCTGTGCGCTGGCCTCCACCGGCCGCGATATCAACTGGGATATGAAACGCCTCGAAGGCTACCGCAACTTCTGCAACAAAATATGGAACGCCTCGCGCTATGTGCTGATGAACGCGCAGAACGAAGACGGCAGTAACAAAGAGTGCGGTCAAGACAACTCAACAGACTACAGACTCAGCCTCGCCGATCGCTGGATTATCTCGCGCCTGCAGCAGGCGGAAATCGATGTTACCGCGGCCATCGACAGCTACAGATTCGATCTCGCGGCACAGGCCCTCTACGACTTTGTCTGGAATGAATACTGCGACTGGTATCTGGAACTGTCCAAGCCCGTGCTGTGGGATGAAAGCGGCGACCCGCTGCTTCAAAAAGGCACCCGCCGCACATTGGTGCGCGTGCTTGAAGCCACATTGCGGCTGGCCCACCCGATGCTGCCCTTTATCACCGAAGAGATCTGGCAAACCATCGCGCCACTGGCCGGCATTGAACTCAACCCGGCCGGCGACACCATCATGCTGCAGCCCTTCCCGGTGGCCGACAACAGCAAAGTGGACGAAGACGCCCTGGCCGATATTGAATGGCTAAAAGCCGTTATCGTCGGCGTGCGCACCATCCGCGGCGAGATGAATATCTCCCCGGCCAAGGCACTGCCAATCTATATGGCCCATGGCGACAGCACAGACAAACGCCGCCTTGATGAAAACCGTCAATTCCTCAGCAAGCTTGCCAGTCTCGAATCCATCACCTGGCTCGACAATGCCAGCGACGCGCCCATGTGTGCCACCGCCCTTGCCGGTGATCTCGAAATTCTGGTGCCCATGGCCGGGCTGATCGATGTCGACGCCGAGCTGGCGCGCCTCAATCGTGAAATCGACAAGATTGATATCGAAGCGAAAAAGCTTGCCGGCAAACTGACCAACGCCAAGTTTGTCGACAACGCCCCAGCCGAAGTGGTGGCCAAAGAGCGCCAGAAGCTGGCCGACTTTGAAAGCTCGCTGACGCAGCTCAAAGAAAAACACAGCGCTATTTCCGAGATGGCCAAGCCCTAAAAAAAGAGCACCTTAATGGCCCAAAATCTCAATCCTCAGCAGCAGGCTGCGCTGAAATATATCGATGGCCCGCTGCTTGTGCTGGCCGGTGCCGGCAGTGGCAAAACCAGCGTCATCACGCGCAAGATTGCCTATCTTGTCGAGCAGTGCGACATTCCCGCGCGCAACATCGCCGCCGTGACCTTCACCAACAAAGCCGCCCGTGAAATGAAAGCCCGGGTCGGCAAACTGCTGCCCGCCGATCAGGCCCGTGGACTGACTGTTTCAACCTTCCACAATCTTGGCCTCAACATTATTCGCAGTGAAATCAAAACCCTCGGTTTTAAATCCGGCTTTTCAATCCTCGACCAGGAAGATTGTCGCAACCTGCTTAAAGAATTGCTGGTGCGCCACACCGAGCTCGATGAAAAACTGATCGACACGGTGCAAAACACCATCTCCAACTGGAAGAACGGCCTGCTCGATCCGGGCCATGCCAGCAGCAAGGCCGAGAGCAGTGGCGAACAAGGTATCGCACTGCTATACGAGCGTTATCAGCGCGCCCTCAAAGCCTACAACGCGGTCGACTTTGACGACCTGATTATGATTCCGGTGATGCTGTTTCGCGACCACCCCGACGTGCTGGCCAAATGGCAGCGCCGCATTCGCTACCTGCTGGTAGACGAATATCAGGACACCAACCTCGCCCAATACGAGCTGGTGAAAACCCTGGTCAATGAAAAACAGGCACTCACTGTGGTCGGTGATGACGACCAATCGATTTACGCCTGGCGCGGCGCCCGTCCGGAAAACCTGATGCAACTGCAGGAAGATTTTCCCGGCCTCAATGTCATCAAACTGGAACAGAACTACCGCTCCACCGGGCGCATACTGAAAGCCGCCAACACATTGATCGACAACAACCCGCACCTGATCAGCAAAGCACTGTGGAGTGAACTCGGCCCAGGCGACCCACTGCGCTTTATCAGCAGCGAAAACGAAGACGCCGAATGCGAGCGAGTGGTCAATGAAATTATTGATATGCGCCTCAAACGACGCTGCAAATACAGC
>JALRJD010000279.1 GCA_023255165.1 Porticoccaceae bacterium
CAGGAGTGTGAAAAACATGGTATCGAAATAAAGTTCCGCGATGACTTCTCGGGGGACATAGAGCAGGTGAAACAGATCGAGGTGTTATATGGCAGTGCAACCTTCCGCTCAGTCTTCCACAGGACCTTCCACTCAAGCGACTGGTCAGCAATCCGTTACTCCTCTATTTCTGGATAGCTCCGCCCTCTCGATTCCCACGCTGACGATTTTGCAGGCCGATGGCAGCCTGATGGCTGGCGCCAGCGCGCCGGAGATCGACCCGTCACTGGCGCAAAAAATCTATGCCGATATGGTTTACACCCGCAGTCTGGATGAGCGCATGGTTGGCGCTCAGCGTCAGGGACGACTCAGTTTTTATCTGACCTGCACCGGTGAAGAGGCTTCGATTGCCGGAACCATCGCCGCTTTTAAATCGGACGATATGGTGATGGGTCAGTATCGCGAGCAACTGGCGCTGCGCTTTCGCGGTTTTACCACCGAGCAGTTTATGAGCCAGCTGTTCAGCAATATTTATGATTTAGGCAAAGGTCGCCAGATGCCGGTGCACTATGGCAGCCGCGAACTGAATTTTATGACCATTCGATCACCGCTGGCGACGCAGATTCCTCAGGCCGCGGGTTATGCCTATGGTCAAAAACGTGCCGGCAACAAGGCCTGCACACTCTGCTATTTTGGCGAGGGCGCTGCCTCCGAGGGCGATTTTCACGCCGGGCTTAATCTGGCTGCTGTGCTGAAGTGCCCGGTGGTGTTTGTGGCGCGCAATAACGGTTACGCCATTTCTACGCCGGCCTCGCAGCAATATGCCGGGGATGGCATTGCCGCCCGCGGAATTGGCTATGGCATTAAAACCATTCGCGTTGATGGCAACGATATTCTTGCGGTTTACAGCGCCGCTCTGGAAGCGCGCAAACTGGCGGTTGAGGGGCAGCAGCCGGTGCTCATTGAAACCATGAGTTATCGTCTCGGCGCCCACTCCACATCGGATGATCCGAGCGGTTATCGCAGTCGCGATGAAGAGCAGCAGTGGCGCGAGAAAGATCCGATCAGGCGGATGAAAAACTGGCTTTTAAAGCAGGGCTGGTGGGACGAAGAGCGCGACGCCAAACTCTATGAAAACTATCGCAGGGAGATTCTCGAGCAGCTTAAACTGGCGGAAAAACACCCCAAGCCAGCGCTTCAGGAGCTGATCACGGATGTCTACCAAACTCCGCCAGCACAGTTGCGTGAACAGCTACAGGCTCTTGAAACCCATATTGCCAAATACCCCGACCGATATCCGCCATTGAGTCCGTCCCAGGATTTTGGAACCGATAATGGAACCGGTAATGGAACCGGTAATGGAGCCGTTGATAAAGAGGGGGCGCAGCCATGATTTCATCCTCGACCACAGACATCGGCACCAGCAAACTGAATTTATTGCAGGCGGTTAACAGCGCTCTGGATACCGCCATGACAGTGGACCCAAGAGTGGTCTGCCTGGGCGAGGATATCGGCAAGTTTGGCGGCGTGTTCAGAGCCACCAGCCATCTTCAGGAAAAGCACGGCGCCGAGCGCTGCTTTAATACCCCGCTTACCGAGCAGGGTATTGTCGGCTTTGCTATTGGCCTGGCGGCCCAGGGTTCGGTGGCGGTGGCCGAAATCCAGTTTGCCGACTATATCTTTCCCGCATTTGATCAGATTGTTAACGAGGCGGCCAAGTTTCGCTATCGCAGTGGCGACCAGTTTAACTGTGGCGGGCTGACTATTCGCGCGCCCTATGGTGGCGGTATCGACGGCGGTCTCTATCACTCGCAATCCCCGGAAGCTTATTTTTGTCATACGCCGGGCCTGAAAGTGGTTATTCCCAGTACCCCTTACCAAGCCAAGGGACTATTGCTGGCGGCTATTCGAGATCCGGATCCGGTGCTGTTTTTTGAACCCAAGGCAATCTATCGCGCCGCCACTGGCGAGGTGCCGACAGAGGATTATCAACTGCCGCTGGGTGAGGCGGAGATCGTGCAGTCTGGCAGCGATATCACATTGCTCGGCTGGGGTGCGCAGATGATTCAGATTAATAAAGCTGCGGAGCTGGCGGCTGATCAGGGTATCTCCTGTGAGGTGATTGATCTGCGTACCTTGTTGCCCTGGGATAGAGAGACGGTTGCCCATTCGGTAAGTAAAACCGGACGACTGTTAATCAGTCATGAAGCGCCATTGAC
>JALRJD010000377.1 GCA_023255165.1 Porticoccaceae bacterium
TGAGTGAACATCGTATGTTGCTTCCTGATAACGCGTTGCCGGCTTGTCACCAAAGCGACGCTCGATGTGCGCGTAGGTGTTACGTAACGGTTTCATCGATGATGTCTTGATTTCAATCGTCATCTACTAGCCCCTCTAATATTAATTTTTAAAATGCTATTTAAAATTCTATTTAAAATTCGAATTTAAGTTCAGTGTTCGTCCACTGTTATTTAAGACTTTGCATGCAGCGGAATTACATTGTTCTGTATCTTATTCTTGGTTGCTGAATCTGATTCATCCTGTTGCCCGTCACTGGCGCGAACCGTCGCCGCCAGGGTGTCGGTGCCGTAGCGCCACTTTTCTGCATCTTCATCCACCAGGCGGCATTGCTCTTCCGTCATCTCCACAGTGGAGTTGTTAATGCAGAACTGTTTAAAGGTGGCTTTCGGCAAAATGAGTTCCACATAGAGCCTAGGATCATCAATCGCAAAGTCGAATTCGACGAATTGGTCGCGAACAATATTGCGGACTCGTACATATTTGACTTTGTCACCAACATCGAAGCTTTTCATTCGACTTTCCTCTGTTTAATCAATCTGCAGGAGTTACTGACACTCCGTTCTTTTGAATCTCGCTAACTCCCTGAACATAGCAAGTGGCGTGCCAGAAACCGCGAAATGTTGTAAGTAGATGATTTATATAGTGGTTTTATAGATTGCGGATTTTTGGCTTGCCAATCAGGTTATTTGAAGACGCAGAGGCGGCGATAATTTAACCATTTGGTAAAAAGTGCGTTTAGAGATTTCCACGCTTGATCAATTGGTGATTTACGCTGTTTAAACTGTCTTGCAAGGGTGATTTTTGATTGGGTACAACCACCTTGCGACGGAGTTTTGTAGATCAATTAAAGGAGGCTCTAAGGCCATGATTTGTATAAGAAAATGTATTTTATTAGGTTATACCAAATAGGCATGGCAGCCATTACATAAAGACATGGGCTTGGGTAAACGTAGATGTTTTGGATTACTTGTTGAGCTGCGTGCAGGCATCAAAATCATTTGTTGTGGGGAAAAAGTTTACCAAATGATTAAGAAAATGCCTGTTTTAACATTTTTGTGGGTCGATTTACCCTTTGATAGCAGAGTTAGTGGTTTTGTAGGCCATTGGCATAAAAATAAAAATCATAACAAACAAGGTGTTAGGGCGACCTTGAATTTGATTTTTTTTATTTGGCACGAAATTTGGATGTTGCTAAAGATGCAGCCACTAATTTGGTGAAAGCCTGATTAGAAAACTCGAGAAAAGAACAATCAGAAGAGTGTAGGACCCAGCGAGCGCTCTTTTAAAAAAAATAAACGAGACAAGGCGGCCAGCTTTTTGAGACTGGCTACTCAAGTCTCTTTTTGAAGACGTTGAGGGGATCAATGATTTCGAACCATTCCAGCCGGGTTTCAAAACCCATAACGGCCCTTTTTTCAAAGTCAACTTTGCTGCGTCGTTTGCCCACTGTTTTTTTCGCGCCGCTTGCGATTGTCTGCCTTACGGGTTGCGAAGCTAAACTGGATCTTTCCGGGGTTGAAAAAACATTGGATCAGTCGATTCGGCGCACTGATCAGTTGATGGTCATTGAGCGCGTCGGCGATGAGCTGCTGGTGCTGGGTAACAATGGTCTGCTGCTTAAACGCGCGATTAATGAGACTGACTGGCAGCGTTCGCAGCTCGGTGAAGCGGGCCAACATCCCAATTTTATAAGTGGCTCGGTCTGTGGCGATGGGTCTCTGGTAGCGCTCTCTTACCAGGCCGAGGTTTGGCACACGGCTGATGCCGGAGAGAGCTGGACCGTCGGCGAGTTGCCAACCGAGGAAGATGTGCAAGCGATTGACTGCACTGTCGACAACCAGTTGTGGGTGGTGGGCAGTTACTCGACCATCCTTAATAGCGGTGATGGCGGCGACAGCTGGCAGGAACAGACTCTGGATGAAGATTCCATGCTCACGGCAATTACCTTTTCTTCTGAGAGACGCGGTTATGCCGCGGGCGAGTTTGGTTTGCTGGCCGTGACTGATGATGGCGGAGACAGCTGGCAGGTTATTGATCCTGTGGGCGATGAACTCTATCCGCTGGCGGTTAGGTTTGACGCGCAGGGCCAGGGATGGGTTGGCGGTCTGCAGGGGGTGATTATGCACTCTGAAGACGACGGCGCTAGCTGGGTTCGCACGCAGACACCGACTGATTCTCCCATTTACAACTTTATCGCTGTCGGTGACCAATTACTGGCGACCGGCGATCAAGGTGTTGTGCTGCACTGGTTCGAAGGCGGCTGGATCATTGTGGAAACACCCGACATTCCAACCTATTACCGTGCCGGTGTTGCCTTGAATGAAAGTGACGTATTGATCGCCGGTGGTTGGGGGGTGTTGTTGCCGCTCTCTATTAAGCCCGCCGCGGCGCAAACAAATTAACGTCGGTTGAAGGATAAGGAAACTTAATTAATGTCAGCACTATCGCACTTTTTTCATCGCCTTGAAGTGGGCGTTTTTAATCGAGCCAAACTTGTTCTAAGCGCCATTGGATTGGTGACGATCTTTTTTGCTCTGCAATTACCGGCGGTCAAGATGTACTCGGACTTTGCTGATCTGCTGCCGCAGGAACATCCCTATATTGAGTTACACAACGACATTAAAGATAACTTTGGCGGCGCCAACGTGATTGTGGTGGGCATTGAGGTAGAGGAGGGCACGATCTTCTCTAACGACACTCTTGAGTTAATTCATCAGGTCACTCAGGCGGTGGATAACCTGCCCGGGGTCAACCACAACCTGGTGACCAGCTTTACCCACAGAACAACCCGTAAAGTGTGGCTGACAGAGATGGGCAATATAGTCTCAGACCCTTATTACAAGCCTCAGGACCCGGCGCTTTCTGATCTGCAGCTGATCGAGCTGAGTAAGGCGATTGTTGCCAATCCACAAGTCTACGGTCCATTAATCTCGCCGGATATGGAGACCGCGCTGATCAAGGCTCAGCTCAACGAGGGTTCACTCGACTATGAAAGAACCTTTGACCAGCTGCAACAATTGCGACAGGAGTATGCCCGCGAGGGAATCAATATTTACGCCACTGGTCAGCCAGTATTGGTTGGTTGGGCCTACCACTACAAAGATCAAATTATTCAGATTCTGGCGTTCACTGCGCTGATTATGGTCAGTCTGTTGATCTTCCATTTCCGCTCACTACATGGTGTATTGGTGCCGCTTGCCGGGGTGATTGTGTCGACGATTTGGGGAATCGGGATTATTTCGCTATTTGGTTATAACCTCGATCCGCTGGGTTTGGTGATTCCATTTTTGATCTCGGCGCGGGCGATGTCCCACGGTATTCAGCTGGTCGAGCGATATTATGCCGAGCTGGGTGATGTGGGTGACTCGCAGCTTGCCGCCCGCCGCACATTTGAAAATTTGTTCCGCCCGGGCACGCTCGGGGTGGTGTCTGATGCGGTGGGTCTGTTGCTGATTGCGATCGGTTCCATTCCTCTCAACACCAAACTGGCTCATTATGCATCACTGTGGGCATTGAGCATTATTGTCACGGTGCTGTTGGCTGTGCCACTGCTGCTCTCGGTTTTGCCAAAGCCGGGCAAGACTGCCTTGAAACAGAATGCACTGCGACATGTCGCTGACTATGCCAGTGAAATTGTGATTGCCAATCCACTACGCATACTGTTTTGCGCCGCTGCACTGGTGCTTACCGGTGGTTACACAGCGTCTCATGTCACCATCGGCGAATCCGAGCCGGGATCGCCGATTCTCTATCAAGACCACGATTACAACATTTCTTCAAAAGCGATTAATGACAGCTTTCCCGGGTCGGAAGAGCTCTACATTGTTGCGCAACATCGCGATGAGGGCGGCATGAAACGACCTGAGGTTCTGGCTGCGCTGGAGGATCTTGAGCGGCATATGCTGCTCGACCCGGAGGTCGGTGGCGCCAAGGGAATTCCGGATCTGATCAAACAGGTTAATCGCCTGTTGCACAACAATGATCCGCGCTGGCAGCAACTTCCTAAAGATGAGTTTTATGTCGGCGGTTTGATGTTTGCCTATATGGCGTCCAGCCCGATTCCGGGTGCGTTGAAAGAGTTTGTCGATCCGCCTTCTCAGGTGGCCAATCTGGTTTTCTATTACAAGGATCACCAGGGCGAGACGATAAGGCGTGCGATTCATACGGCCAAGCAGTGGATAGACGCTAATCAAGGCAAAGTTGATGGACTTGAGATTCGTCTTGCGGGTGGCACCATCGGTGTGACCGCGGCGATGAATGAAGCGGCGTTTGACACCAATAAGGTGGTTCTACCCATGGTGTTTCTGTTGATCTTTGTCTTCGTGATGGTTTTCTACAATTCGCTGCAAGCCGGTCTGATGATGTTTGCCGCGATGCTGTTCGCCACCACTCTCACTTATGCCTACATGGGGCTGGCCGAGGTTGGCATCAACATCAACACGGTGCCGATTATTGCCGTTGGCGTTGGGGTTGGTATCGACTATTCGATTTATATGATGGATCGCATTCGTGAAGAGATGGTGCGACTGAACGATTTACCCGCCGCGGTTAAGTCCGCTCTGCGATCAACAGGTCTGGCCGTGAGCTTTACCGCCATCACCCTGATTGCCGGGATTGTCATGTGGATTTTTCTTTCGGATCTCCGCTTCCAGGCCGATGCAGCGTTGTTGTTGAGCGTGATGGTTGTGCTCAACGGAATCGCCGCGCTGTGGCTTGTTCCATCCTGGGTGTTGATCTTTAAGCCCAAGTTTATAACCCAATTGTCTGTTGATGCTGATGGCGTTATCCATCGGGATCACAAACAAACCGTATCTGAAGCGACGTAGCCGTCTCGGTTAGGGGAGTCAATTGCAACTTCAGATAATAATAACTACACGAGAAACAGGAGCAACACTATGAATCTAAAAAGCTCTATCAAATTCCTTGCGTTCGGTGTCACTGTCGCCAGTGTGGCAAGTGCAGCGATTGTCGGGACTGCCTATGGCAAGGACATTGAGTGGTCCGGATTTGGGGAAGAGGTGGTTCACCACCGCAAAGATGTGGGTATTTCAAAAGCCCGCAGCGGCTTCCAAATTGAAGGTCTTAAATTTATCGGCGATGTCGGCCCTTTCAGTAATGTTAGTGTCAACGGTATCGTCAGACTCTCTTACGATGCGGTTTATGACCTCAACGACGACGAGTACGGCAATAATGCAGGCGGTGCAGCTTTCGTTAACTCACTGGGTTTAGCCAACCTAGGTGCGCCAACATCGATTCCGGTCAATGGAAACGGTATTGGCCCCGCGGGTGGTTTGGGTGTAGGTAGTTTTGCTGTAACCAATATTCTTGGTCCGCAGGTCGATGTTGCTGTTGGCGGTGATGGCACGGGTTCCGCATTCCCCTTTACCGCAGTACTGGGCGGCAACACTTTTGTCGATGCCTACAGCAACAACCCCAACGTTGGCATGATCACCTTGGGTGAGCATCTTCGCCCCCATGGCGACGGTGTCTCTTTTGGTGTGCCGGTGCGCCCCTGTGACACCGACGGTCGCGGCTGTATTAAAGATTTTATGGATGCCGATAAGAAAGAGCTGGCCTCGCCAGAACTGTTTAGCGACCGCGGTGACTGGCTGCGCGAGTTATATGTTGACGCGACTCTGCTGGGTAAAGGCGACAACGAGATTAACTTTCGTCTTGGTAAGCAGCAAGTTATCTGGGGTCGTACTGACCTTTTCCGCGTTCTCGATGTGATCAACCCGGTTGACTATTCACGCAACAATATCTATGACGAACTCGAAGATATTCGTATTCCAATGTGGATTCTGAAGACCGATTTCCGCTTTGGTGCGACTGGGCCATTTGATGATTTCAATATGCAGTTGGTGTGGAATTTCGACAAGTTTCGTCCCAATAATCTCGGTCAGTGTGGTACGCCCAACGTTATCCTTGATGCCGGTTGTTTTTTCCGCGGGATGAAGAATCTCTGGGATAACGGTGGTACCGTGGCTAACTTTGCACCGTTTGATGTCACCGACCCAAGTCTGGGGTTACTGGCAACCAACTTCGGTCCAAACAGTATCGGTATCCGCAATGTTGAGCTGCCATCCTGGAGCCTTTCTAATACCCAGCTCGGCTTTAAAGTCGAGGGTGTGAGTGGTGACTTCGGTTGGTCGTTTAATGCTTTGACCTATCGTTCCCAGCTACCTTCATTGCACGCCGGTGCAGTGCCGGTTAGCAATGCGTTTACCGGAGCGCCTGAACAGACTTTCGATTATCTGATTGCTTTCGATGTTGAGTTCCCGCGTGTCAATATGCTCGGCGCATCGGTGGATTACTACTCTCAAGGAATCGATACCGTATTCCGTGTAGAAGTGGCCGGTACCCAGGGTGAAGAGTTTGCCAATACCTTGCGTCCCGAACTCTATTCAGAATCTGATGTGGTTCGATTCGTTGTTGGTGCGGACAAGAACGTCTTTATTCGCGCACTCAATAAAAGCAGAGCATTCTTGATTTCTGGCCAGGTCTTTGGTCAGTACCTTCTCGATCATGAAATGGGTAATGCAACTCTGGGACAGGTTGGTATGCCCGACTGGAAGCAAAACCATATCGCTACGTTGCTGATCAAAGGCTGGTGGATGAACGACCGCCTCAGCCCGCAGATTATTATGGCGCATGACTTCCGTGCTGGCGCGACCGTGGTATCACCATCGATCGATTGGTTGATTACGGATAACTGGCAAGTGGTGCTGACCGCCAACTACAAGACTGGTGGTTCGGATCAACGCTTTGATGATTGCCGTCTTTGTAACCCGTGGGGTCCCTTTACCACGTCAATTCCAGCGCTGCCAGAACATGGCGCGGATGGTCTGACAGCGGGCTCGGCAGGTTTGGGTGGTTTCGAACCGCTCGGTCGTTTCCGTTCAGGCCCACTGGGCATGGCGGAGAAAGAAGACGAGATCCAGATCGCTATTCGTTACCGCTTCTAATTAGCTGCTTGTAAAAAGCGCTAATAAAAGCAGCAAGTAACCGCGAAAAAACAATCAGGGAATTAGCAGCACGGACGCTGACACTTTTTAACTGCTACCGATCCCTTAAACAAGAGGTCGAGTGAGGAGAAAATAATGAGCTACAAGAAACTTTTAACAGCAACCATGATGGCGACATTGCTTCCGGTAATGGGCGCTTCAGCGAGTAATGTTGATGACTCGTTTTACCCCTACAACGAAAGTGTACCAACCTATCCCGGGTTGACGCCGGGGATGACTCTGACATCCGCCAATATTGACCAATTTCCCGATATTATGGATGCGCCAATGATTGCGGCGATCAAGCGCGGCGACGTGCAAATTAAAGTTGGCAAGACCACTTCTTTTGATCTGCACCCCAACTATGTCAAGGCGTCTCGCGAGAATGCCGGCAACGTTATGCTGGGTGCCGAAGTGGGTCAGATCGACGGTTGGGTTGCCGGTCGGCCATTTCTTGACCAGCCTTCCAGTGACGATGACCGTGCGGGTGAGAAATTGGCATGGAACTACAAGTATGGTTACAACTGGGGCGATAACGCGGCAATTTATCCGTTCTACTGGAAGTACCGCAATATGGAGACTGGCTCCGTTGAGCGTACGTTGAAGTTCAACTTCCACTTTTTGAACTACAAAGGCCGTGTTAACCAGGAGCCGCTGCCCAATATTGAACCCAATCCATCAGGACTGTTCCGTTCGATCTATGCGCAGGTGTTAGAGCCCTATGATGTTAAAAACACCCAGCTTCTGATTCAACGTAACTCGGACGATCTCAAGCGCGATAACGCCTGGCTCTACCTGGGATTTCAACGCCGTGTTCGTCGCCTGGCAACCGGTCAGGTAACTGATGCGTTCCTCGGTTCGGATATCATGATTGAAGATTTCGAGGGTTATAACGGTCGTGTTTCTGATATGAAGTGGAACTATATGGGCACCAAAAATGTCCTGTTGCCATTTTACAACCACAACGATATGGCTCTGGACTCGGAAACTCACCAGGACGATGAAGGTTATCAGGTTGTTGCTTTTGGCGGCAAAGGTGGATGCTACCCAGAGATCGAATGGCAACTTCGCAAGGCCTATGTTGTTGAGGCAATCCCGGTTGACCCCAACCATCCAATGAGTAAGAGGGTGTTTTATATGGACGCACAAACCTTCACTATTCCGCGCACCAATATTTATGACCGCGCCGGAAACCTGTGGAAAAAATGGATGATTGGTCAGTCGCATCCGGATCATCACCTGGCCAAGAACAAGGGCTCTGGTGTATCGATCGATGATTCCTTTGCAATTATCGACGTGCAGGCCAATCACTGCACAACAGGTCAGTTTAAAGGCCAGATTGATCCAGCTCTGAACCCGGCATCGTTGTTTACACCACAGAATATGCGCGCTACTGGCCGTTAATTTGAGTTGTGTTACAGCATGTTTGATAAGTTGCAGTAACTGGTTGCAACAAAAAGCTTTTAAAAAACGTGAAACCAAAACCGTGTAATAGAAAGTTTTGTCATGTTAGCAACCACAAAACGCCGGCCTAACAGCCGGCGTTTTTTTGTCGCGATTTTTAGATCGTCTTCTTGTCTGGACGGATTCCGATAAAGTCGATAGCAATTTGGACCCCGGTGGGTTAGCCTTAAGCCCCATAAAAAGAAGCATCTTGTGAACATTACGGTGAAGAATGAAGCAAATAGTGCCGAAACTCGACCTTAGCCAGGTCACTCCCCATATCGTCTTTTCTGGTAATGAAGGCAAAGTCTGGTTAAACGAACAGCGTATTACGCTGTTTTCTCAGACTGCGCTGGGAAAATTCCGCAAGGAAGTCTATGAGACCATTGGGCATGAGCGCTGCAAGGCGTTCTTTTTGCGGCTTGGCTATCAGTTGGGAATTCTTGACGGCGAACTGGCTCGCAGCAGCGGTGATGAACTTTCGCTGGTCGACCGGTTTATGCTTGGCCCGGAACTGCATGCGCTGCGTGGCATGGTGCTGCCAGAGCCCAAGGCACTGGTGATAAGTGAAGAGGGCGATGACTTTTATTGTGAAGTGGAGTGGCATAACTCCTACGAAGTTGAAATTGTCTCCGCCGAACTCGGCAAGTTGACGCAGCCAGGCTGCTGGACACTGGAAGGTTATGCCAGTGGTTACAGTTCGGTTCTGCTGCAGCGTGAGATCTTTTTTAAAGAGGTCGAATGCCGAAGTTGCGGCGATGAGCGGTGCTTTGCTGTGGGTAAGCTGGCGCAGGAATGGGATGACTATGAGGACATTAAACGCTATTACGAACCCGACCCGTTGCTTGAAGAAATTCGCAACCTGCAAAACCATGTTGAGGCACTTAAGGAATCACTCCATGAAGGTGACATGCTAACCAATATAGTCGGCTCGTCAAAACCATTTCAGCATGTTATGCATATGGTGACCAAAGCGTCTGATAGCAAAGTATCGGTTCTGCTGCTGGGCGAGACAGGTGTTGGCAAAGAGGTGATGGCGCGGGCAGTTCACAATACCAGTGACCGCGCCGACAAAAATTTTGTGGCGTTCAATTGCGCTGCGATTCCACCGGATCTTATTGAGTCGGAGCTGTTTGGTGTTGAGCGTGGCGCGTTTACCGGTGCCAGTCATTCTCGAATGGGGCGCTTTGAACGAGCCGATAAAGGCACGATCTTTCTTGACGAAGTCGTTGAGCTGACGCCGCGCGCGCAGGCGACACTGTTGCGCGTGTTGCAGGAAGGTGAGTTTGAACGAGTTGGCGACAATCGGGTGCGCAGCGTCGATGTGCGTGTTGTGGCTGCCACTAATGAGGACCTCAGTGTAGCCGTTCAGGAAGGACGTTTTCGGGCCGACCTGTACTATCGGCTGAGTGCCTACCCAATTAAGATTCCACCGCTGCGCGAGCGCAAAGAAGACATTCCGTTGTTTGTAAGCCACTTTCTGGAGAAATACCAGGCCCTTTACAACAAAAAGGTGCTGGGCGTTTCTGATCGTGGTCTTGAACAGCTGGTTGCCTACCACTGGCCGGGCAATATTCGCGAGTTGGAAAATGTTGTTGAGCGAGCATTGATTTTAGCCGACGCCAACAGCCAGATTAGTATGGAGGCAATCTTTCCCGACAGCGTGAAGCCGTTACCTGACGACAAGGTGCTGGATAAAACCGGCCATTTGCGCGATCTGATTTCACCGGGCTCTATGGATGGGGAAGACTGGATGTCGCAGTTATTGGAATCCGATTTTGATCTTGCGCTATTTGAAAAAACTATCATTCATGAAGCGCTGTCCAAGGCTAATGGCAATGTATCCAAAGCGGCTCGACTAGTTGGTTTGAGTCGACCAGCCTTTGCCTACCGCATGAAAAAGACCGAAGAAGAATTAACCTGAATTTGTCCGCTGAATAAATTCTTATCTCCAGTAAAATCCTCCGGAGAAGCGTCTCCTCTGACAGAGCTTTCCGTAAAGCTCATTCTGAAAATGCTATCTAAAAAGTGCTTTCCAGACAGGATTAAGCCCTCGCTATCAGTGGCGCGGTAGTCTGGTAATAGGCCATTTTACGATGGTGTTCAAACCAATTATTTAACGCTGGAAATTCCTCAGCCTGATGCAATCCGTAGGCCGTGGCAAGGCCAAAGCGCGGCAGGAGGGCACATTCTGCAAGGCTGAAGTCGCCGGCAAATGCAGTTGGCGCGGCCAGTTTTTGAGCCAGCCAGCGCAAACAGCCACGCCATGCCAGTTTGCTGTGCTCAATGGCCTCAGTGTCCCATTCACTCTGCGGACGACCGCGTTGGGTAAAAATGGCATCACGGATAGCAGGACCGATGACTGTATCGGAATAATGGTTGAGTTCAGCCGTTAGCGTGCGTTGCTGCGGTGATTGGCCAAAGAGGGAGGGTGTTGAATATCTCGCTTCGAGAGCATCGATAATGGTTGATGATTCGGTAATCAACTCACCATCAATCTGCAACAGGGGTACTTTTCCAGTAGCGGAGAGTGCCAAAAAACTTTCCGGTTTGGCGTCGGTATCGATAGTGATCTCTGCAAATGGCAAATTTTTAATGGCTAGCGCCAGACGGACTTTCCAGCAAAATGGACATTCAGCTTTGTCGAATAATGTGATTTCAGGCTGATGCATCGCAGAATTCCTCCCCCAAAAAACTTCGCATAGTTTACGCTATATTCTGCTTTGGTGGGGCGAGTTTCCGAGCGCTGTAGTGACAATAGCGCCGTGCCCACGGTAATAGACTGGCTTTCATCAACACAAATCGCTATTGTCCTTCCCACAAAGCGTAAACAACGCCCAAGAGGCTGCAATGAAAGTCCATCAGATTTACACCGAAAGCGCACTGCGCAACTTTACTTACCTAATCGAATTATCCAATGGCACCGCCATGGTAATCGACCCCTGGGATGCCGCGCTGGTCAATCACTTGTTGGAACAACTTCAGCTGCAACTAAAGGTCATTATCAACACTCACGAACATTGGGATCATATTCAAGGCAATGACGAACTGGTTGCACAGCACCAGTGTGAAGTCTGGGCCCACAACAATGGTCAGGGCAAGATCCCCGGATTGAGCCGAACACTGAGCACGGATGAACTGATTGATCTCGAGCAGGGCGCCCAACTGCGAGTGCTCGACACGCCAGGCCATACCTATGCCCATCTCTGTTTTCTGCTGCTTGAACAGGGCCAGCCAGTGGCAGTGTTTACCGGTGATACACTGTTTAATGCAGGTGTCGGTAATTGCCGCAGCGGTGATGCCGAGTCGCTGTATAAAACCATTTCCGAACAATTTTATGTACTAGACGACAATGTGCTGGTCTATCCCGGCCACGACTACCTGGAGAATAATCTGCAATTTACGCTCAGTGTTGAACCCGGTAATCAGGCCGCGCAACAGTGGTTACCGCGTGTGATTGCCTCGGATCCAACCCAGATGCCGCTGGTGACCACAATCGGTGATGAAAGAACCTTTAACAGTTTTTTCAGATTGGCCAACCCGCAGATCCGCCAGGAGCTGAGTTGTGTCGATGCCAGTGATCAAGAGGTTTTTATCGCCCTGCGTTCGCGGCGGGACAGCTGGTAACTGGCAGCTGGTAGCCGACTTACATTATCCAGATCCTGACAATGGCCCCTAAGCGGGCCATTTTTTTGCCTGAAAAAATAGTTTTTCAAACAAGGTGGGGAATATGCCTGCTTTTGAGTCTTATAGGTGTACCCGTCAGGCAGGTACTGGTTGAAAAACTGATTATAAGGACGGGACAAGATAGACCGAAACACGGATTTTTAGGCAAACGCCAATGTCGGGAGTGGCATTGGAAAATGGAAGTATAGGTGACACGGTGAGTCATAAACTGCAAGACCTGGAGCTCGATCTCACACCAGACCAAGAGGTGCTGGGTGATCG
>JALRJD010000106.1 GCA_023255165.1 Porticoccaceae bacterium
GATTGCAGCGCCAGAGCCCGAATATCAAACTGCATTTAGTGGCCACTTGGCGCTGCAACATATAGCGCAACAGGTTAGCTTTGGTCCACGCACTCTCGGCCATGCCGCCAAGCAACAGACCATCGACTATATTCAGCAACAGCTGCAACCCCATGCCGACAAATGGGTAATGCAGCCATTTCAGCGCCGTGGCCTCTCCGGCACCAATCTCTGGGCTAGTTTTTATCCTGCGCCAACTGATGCACAAAAGCCCGGCTCCAACATTCCAGGGCACAGAATAATGCTCGCCGCGCACTGGGACACGCGCCCCACTGCGGATCAGGACAGCGATAAAAACAATTATTCGAAACCGGTAATCGGCGCCAATGACGGCGGCTCCGGCGTTGCAGTGCTGCTGGAAATAGGCCGTCTGCTGAGCGCCAAAGCCGCACCTGTCACCGTTGATCTGGTGTTTCTGGATCTCGAGGATATGGGCAATATCAACGATCTGCCATTCTCCATTGGCGCCACGGAATTTGTTCGTAAAAATCGCTTCTATCGCCCGAATGCCGGGGTGGTGGTGGATATGGTCTGCGACCGCAATCTGGTGATTCCCCGCGAGGGCTTCTCGCGGCAGTACGCAGCCGATCTGCAAGACCACATCTGGCGGATTGCCAAACGGCAAAACGCCAGTGTCTTTGTCGACCGTGACGGCACCTTTGTCGACGATGACCATCTGCCGTTTATCAAAGCCGGGCTGCCGGTTGTCGACCTGGTGCACTGGCCCTTTCCCGATTCATGGCACACCACTGGCGACACCATTGAGCGCTGCAGCGCCGAGAGTTTGCAGCAGGTGGGCGATGTTATCAGTGAATTAATTTACACTGACCAGGGTGAAGATAAAAAACCGCGCAGATAAAAAAATTTACCAGCGCAAAAACAGAGGCAATCCATGAACAGCTCAATCATTCAACGACTCGCAGGTTGCGCGTTACTAAGCGCCGCTTTGGCAGTGGGCACAGTTTCTACAGCTACTAATGCCGCGACTGACACCACAACGAATGGAAAAAAAGATAACAGTCTGGCGAGCTCTATCGAAGCGGATTACCGCGATCGCCTCGGCGCGCTGTTTACCCATTTTCACCGCAACCCGGAACTCAGCTTTACTGAATTTAAAACCGCCAAACGACTCGCGGAAGAGTTGCGTCAAAGTGGCTTTGAAGTCACAGAAGGTGTCGGCGGCACCGGTCTGGTGGCGATCATGAAAAATGGCCCGGGCCCGCTGGTGATGATGCGCGCCGATATGGACGGCCTGCCGGTGCAGGAGAAGTCCGGTCTCAGTTATGCCTCAAACGCAACCCAGATCGACCCTATTACCAATACCGAAGTGCCGGTTATGCATTCCTGCGGGCACGATGTGCATATCACCAGTCTGGCCGGCACCGCGAAACAGATGTCCGAACGTCGCGACCAGTGGTCGGGAACATTAATGCTGCTCGGTCAGCCCGCCGAAGAGCGCATCCGTGGCGCCAAAGCCATGATGGATGACAATCTCTGGCAGCGCTTTGGACAGCCGGATTACGCCCTGGCATTTCATGTTGGCGCCGGCTTTCCCGCTGGCATGATCAATGTGCAGGAGGGTTCGCCCTTCGCTGGTTCCGACAGTGTCGATATTATTGTGCATGGCATCGGCGCCCACGGCGCGTCGCCCCATGCCGGCAAGGACCCCATTCTGCTCGGCAGCCAGATCGTGGTTGCACTGCAAACGCTGGTATCGCGGGAACTGCCGCCGCGGGAACCGGGCGTAGTGACCGTTGGTTCATTTCATGGCGGCACCAAGCACAATATTATTTCCGATCAGGCCCGGTTGCAGCTCACCGTTCGCAATACCAATCTGGAAACCCGCGACACCTTGCTGAAAGGTATCAAACGTATCGCCGAGAATTTGGGCCGGGCCGCCGGCCTGCCCGAGGAACTGTTGCCGGAAGTTATCTATTCCAAATCATCAACACCGCCCACGGTCAACGATGCGCCGCTGGTACGCAGACTTAAAGCGGTGTGGCAGCAAGGAATTGGAGAGGATCAGGTGATGTCAGTGGGTTCCCAGGGTATGGGCGCGGAGGACTTCCCCTACTTCACCACCGAGCCAGCGATTCCCAGCGTCTACTTTACGGTGGGTGGCACCAGCCCGGAACAGTTCAAGGCAGCGGCCGAAGGCGGTCCGGCGATCGCCTCGCACCACAGCCCACTATTCAAAATTGATCCACAACCAGCGGTCACCCGCGGCGTTGAGGCAACCGTGCTGGCGCTGTTGGATCTGATGCCCGCGGCCAACTAATCTGCGCTTGCGGCAGACTAACCTGCGCCCGCGGCCAACTAACATGAGCTTAGATAACTGCTCTCAGGGACGAGAGGCAGAGATCGATATTGCGCTGATTGCTGGCGTGGCCCATCAGACCAATACGCCAGACTTTTCCTGCCAGAGCGCCCAGTCCGGCGCCAATTTCAAGATTGAAATCATTTAGCAACCGCGTGCGCACCGCGGCATCGTCGACACCGTCGGGAATAAACACTGTATTCAGCTGTGGCAGCCGATCCTGTTCCGCGACCAAAAAGGAGATACCCATCTGCTCAAGACCATCGCGCAAAATCAGGTGGTTTTGCTGATGGCGAGCCCAGGCATTTTCCAGCCCCTCTTCCTGAACTATCACCAACGACTCATGCAAACCATAGAGACAGTTGACCGGCGCGGTGTGGTGATAGGCGCGCTTGCCCTCGCCACCCCAGTAACCCATCACCAGATTAAGATCGAGAAACCAGCTCTGCACCTTGCTTTGACGATTACTGATTTTTTCAGCGGCGCGCGGACTAAAGCTGACCGGCGACAAACCGGGTGAGGCGGAGAGACATTTTTGCGAGCCGGAATAAATAGCATCAATCTGCCACTCGTCGACTTTGAGCGGCGTGCCTGCCAGTGAGGTGACAGCATCGACAATCGCCAGACAGCCATGTTTGTGGGCCAGCTCAACCAGCGTTTTGGCATCCGACTGCGCCCCGGTCGAGGTTTCAGCGTGAACAAAAGCAACCAACACCGCATCCGGATGTTGCTGCAGCGCCTGCTCCAGTTTTTCCGGGTCCACCGCGCAGCCCCAATCATCCTGCACCATCACAGCGGTACCGCCACAGCGCTCGACATTCTCTTTCATGCGTCCACCAAAGACACCGTTCTGGCAGACAATCACCTTGTCGCCGGGCTCGACCAGATTGGCAAAGCAACATTCCATCCCCGCGGAACCGGGCGCCGACACCGCAAAGGTCAGTTCATTGGTGGTTTGAAAAACATACTGCAACAGGCTTTTCACTTCATCCATCATGCCAATAAAGGTTGGATCCAGATGGCCCACCGTCGGTCTGGCCATGGCATCCAAAACACGCTGACTGACGTCCGATGGTCCCGGGCCCATCAATGTGCGGCGGGGAGGATTAAATGAACTGATACTCATTGCAGTTTTCCTTCTTGTCTCAAATACAGGTCTTACTTGGGGGGGTTAACATGGCTATCAATCGCTATCGGTCACAATGCCAGTGGTTTTTAAATGGGCAATCTGTTCACTATCAAGCCCCAAACCCTGGAGTATTTCATCTGTGTGACTGGCGATCGGCGGGCCCGGCCACTGGGTTTCACCGGGCGTGTTGGCCAGCTTTGGCATCATCGCCGGAATTTTAAGCGGCTCGCCGTTGATTTCGACCTGCTCAAATAAACCGCGCGCCTGAAAATGACGGTCCTCCATCATATCCACCACACTGTACACCGGGCCGCAGGGAACCCGATGCTGCTCCAAAGTCTGCATAGCATCGGCCAGAGGCAGGCTGGCGCACCAGTCGCTCAGCACCTGATCGATCTCGGCCTCATTGACTACCCGCAGGGAGTTGCTGGCAAACTTTTCGTCGGTGCCCATCTCCGGGCGACCGACAGCGGTCATTAAGCGGGCGTAAATGGAATCGCCATTGCCACCAATCACCAGAAATTTTCCATCGGCGCACTTATAGGTATTGGTCGGCACAATGCCGGTGACCGTGGTGCCAGCCGGTTCGCGCACCACAGCGGCGCCATCGTATTCGGGCACCACCGCCTCGAGAAGGTTAAACATCGACTCGTACAGCGCCACATCGACCACCTGACCGCCGTCGCCGCGATCACGCGCGCGCAGCGCCATCAAAATACCGAGCACCGCATGCAGGCCGGAAACCGTATCGCCAAGACTCAGATTGGGTCGCACCGGCGCTTCGCCGGGATAACCATTAACATAACGAAAACCGCTGATCGCCTCACAGGCGGAGGCAAAGCCGGGCTTTTCTGAATAGGGTCCGGTTTGACCATAGCCTGAAATCCGCGCGTAAATCAGATCGGGGTTATCGGCGCGCAGGGACTCAGGATCCAGCCCCCACTCTTCCAGCACACCGGGACGAAAATTTTCCACCACAATATCGGCGGTCTTTAACAACTGCCTGACCAGATCGCGGCCCTCTGCGGTTTTCAGATCGAGGGAAATACATTTTTTATTCCGCGCCAGGCTGCGCCACCACAGAGAGGTGCCATCTTTAACCTCGCGCCAATTGCGAATCGGATCGCCGCCCGGCGGTTCAATCTTGATCACCTCGGCGCCGAAATAACCTAGCATACAACCGGCAAAGGGTCCCGCCAGCAACTGGCCCAATTCAATAACTCTCAAGCCCTCAAGTGCTTTACTCATTGTTTATCCGTGTTTATTTTTAATTAAAATTTGCTCGCAGTGGCATACAGTTTAAATTGTAGAAAGTCCGCCGATGCCATGAATTATTCTGTCGCAGTGTATAAACTGTTATCAGCAGATCAATCTAGCACCGACAGCGATCTAACATAAGGGTAATGATTCAGATAACAAACGCAATCCATAGTGACTATAACCCGCAGGCGGGGTATAAAATCAAAAAAATCCGCCCAAGTCACATTCGAAGCTGCAACTTATGGAACCGGCTGCCATATGTCCACTCTAATTTTTTATGTCAACGGGGGAAGCCTGAAATGAAAACAGACAAGAAAATAAGATTGGGGCATTTTGGCCTCGCTGTCACAGCCGTGCTTGGCACAACATTGGCCTGTCTGGCCGCGGCTCAATCCGACCTTCCCGAACTCAAACAAAACGACCCGGTAACCGACTATTTAAACGCCATCGATGTGGCGGAATCCGAACTTAGCGCCTACTCCGTCGAACTCTCCGACCTCTATCTGGGGCTCGGCAAATCACACTTCACCAATCACGAATACGAACGCGCGCGCCAGGCATTTCAGCGCGGCATGCAAATTGAACGGGTAAATTACGGACTAAACAGTCTGTCTCAAACGCCCTATTTAATGTCGATTGCCGAAACCGAAAGCTATCTTGGCAACTGGGACAAATCGCAAGAGGCATTGGAAAACCTCTATCTGATCAACACCCAGGCCTACGGTGAAAACGACCCGCGCATGCTGCCGGTTCTGGATGAATTGCTCGACTGGTATCTGGGCACCTACAGCGAGCGGCCAGCCAATGGCGGCTACCAGAATCTGCTGATCTCGGAAAAACTCGGCACCCGCATTTACAATATCCTCGAACAGTCAGACGATCTCAGCGATCCCGAAGTACCGCAGCTCTACCGCAAGCTCAGCCATCTGCACTATTTTATTGCCGACCATATCCGACAGTATGGCGAACCGGCGGAAAGCGGCTTTAGCTTTAACGCTGGAACAACCACCAACAGCGAAAACACCACTTCGCGAATGCATTACCGACGTGGCAAAGAGGCGCTGCAAAAGGTGGTTGAATCACTTGAGCAGCAGCCCGATGTTTCACCAGTGGAACAAGCCAATGCAATCGCCGAACTGGGGGACTGGTTTCTGGTGTTTGGCCAGCGTATGTCGGCCTATGATGCCTACAAAATGGCCTATGAGTTTTTGCAGGAAAAAGAGCAGCCCGAGCAGACACTTGAATCGTTTTTCGCCGAACCCAAGATCATCAACTTTACCGAACTCAGTTCCGAGCACGGCGCTGACGAGAATAGTAAAGACGATGACAAGGATCTGGAGATCGCGGTAACTATCTCTGAGGGTGGTGTGCCAGAGGATATAGAAGTACTCAACCCGCCCGAGGATTTTGATAAAAAAGCGCGCAAGAAAATTCTCAAGGATATCCGCGGCAAACGTTTCCGACCCAAACTGGTGGATGGTCAAGCGATCAGCAGCGGTATTATCTACCCCTACTCAAGCAACAAAATACAGGGATAACCTATAACAATGATAACTATTCCCCCCATGCAATCCCTCCGAAAAAGCCTACGCAATATCAATGCGCAGCGACAGTCTATTGACCTTACGCGCCTGTCTAGTCGGATGGCCTGCGCGCTCTTGATTGTGCTGCTGGGTGCCTGCCAGATGCCCTCACCGACCGGTTCCAGTTCATCATCGCTGCCCTCTTCCGGCGGCGGTGGCGGCTCTTCCAGTCTGCCGAGTCCCGGCGGTGGCAGCGGCGGCTCGACGCCCTCCGGCGGCTTGCCTGGATCGCCTTCGCCGTCCGGGTCCCCTTCACCATCTGGTTCTGCTGGTGGCTCTGCGGGTTCTGCTGGCGGCGCTGATGGTTCTTCAAGCGGGGCTGATGGCTCTTCCTCCGGCGCTGAGGGCTCTTCCTCCGGCGGTGAATCACTTGAAGATCTGGATGAGGCGCTGGATAGTTCGCTGGAAGAATTTGACGATGCAGTTAGCGGTGATAGTAGCGCCAAAGGGACAGCACAAATTGATATTCTCAGCCCGTCAGGCAGCAGCGGTGGCGTCGACGATAGCGATGAGCCCCTGTTCGAGGAAGGCGGCGACAGCGCAGCCGATCGCAGCGCATCCATCGAAGAGCGCGCGGCCGAAGGCGCGCCCCCTGCGGCTGATGGAGAAGGCGCTGAAGCGGGCGGCAATCAGAGCACCAACCAAAGCGCCAGTGCGGAACAAAATGATGGCGATATTATCCCGATACCGGATGATATAGACGACGGCCAGGGCGATGATATTGTGTTGCGCCAGATCCGCGATGCCGCCACCAAAGAGCGCGATCCGGTACTCAGAGAAAAACTCTGGGACGAATACCGCCGTATTAAAGATCAGGGTTAAAACAGGGTGATACAACATGCGCGTTAGCAGCAGTATTCAAACGCCAGTCAAAATAATGGTTCTCGCACTGCTTGTGGTCACCGGCGGCGTCAGCGCAGCGGTCGACAAAGTCACCTCGTCAACCATGTTGCCCCTGGATACGCCATCGCGCGCCTATCCGGTTGAAACATTGCTCGATGTTGGCATCCCGACATTAAATGACGGCCTCTATCTAACCGATGACAACGACACTGTCTTCCCCGAGGTGCGCTACGCCGAGGCGATCTATTTTTCCAACCAGCTTGGCAAAGTGTTGGAAAAGAGCGGCGCCTGGGGCGCCATCCGCGTCACACCCAACAGCGATGTGATTATGGATCTCTATGTCACCGGCACCATCTACCAGTCCGATGGCGAAACCATGGATCTGGAAATTGTCGCCACCGACAGCAGCGGCAAACAGTGGTTTAGCAAACGCTACAAACAGACCACCGGCAAATATGCCTACGACCGGCGCCTGAAAAGCCTCGGCGACCCTTTTGAAAATCTGTTTATTCGCATTGCCAACGACCTGCTGCGCTACCGCGAACAAATAAGTGACCAACAGGCGACAGAGCTGCGCACCATATCCGAACTGCGCTTTGCGAAAAAATTCTCCCCTGAAGCGTTTGATAACTATATCAAGGAAGACCGCAAAGGCATCCTCAGCATCGCCCGGCTGCCCGCGGAAAACGACAGCATTCTGCAGCGGGTGCGCAAAATCCGCGAGCGCGACTACCTCTATATCGACACTATGCAGGATTATTACGACGGCTTCTCGCAGCAGATGCACCTCGCCTATCAGGATTTTCGCCGCGCCTCCTACGACTCGGTGGTACGCGCACGCCAGCTCAATCAACAGGGCACCAAACAGATTATCGGCGGTATCGGCGCCATCCTCGCCGGCATTTATGGCCGCACCCAGGCGCGCAGTTCCATCGCCGATGACGCCGGCATCGCCACCGCGGCAGTGGGCGGTTTTGTGCTCAAGGCCGGACTCGACAAAAAGCAGAAAGCCGCCGAAATGAATGAAACCGTGGCCGAGATGGGCTCTTCTCTGGAAGCAGAGATCGCCCCGCAAGTGATCGAACTGGAAGATCGCACAGTCACCCTCACCGGCACCGTGCAGACCCAGTATCAACAGTGGCAGGAATTACTCGGCAAGATCTATCAGCAGGAACGGGCAATACCCTGATCTATGAACAGCGACCAACCCAATAATCCGCAGACCCAGGCAGCGCCAATATTCAATCATAGTGGCGCCGCAGCCGGTGGCCGCCAAAATGGCATGCAAAAGCTCGCCGTCGCGGTGCTGCTATTGGTCGCCAGTGCGGTTATTTTTGTGCTGCCCAATCTGGTTTCCGAACCCTGGATTGAAGGCGCGGACAACAGTCAAAAACCGGTGGTAAAGCAATCCGCCACGCTGGTCAGCCCCTCCACCGCCGCGCAGAAAACCAAATACCGTCAGGATGCCCAAACCATTCTCGCGGAGATTATTCAGCGCCGCGACAGACTCAATAAACAGGGTGTCGATCAGTGGGGCGCATTCGAATACAACCAGGCGCAAAAAGCCGTTGCAGATGGTGATCAGGAGTACAGCATCGGTAACTATGCCGAATCCGTGGCCAGCTATCAGAGCGCGCTGGACGGCCTCCGTGATCTCGAAACCCGGGGCCAGGAATTATTGCAGCAGTCGATAGCCGACGCCGCCGAGGCGATTGAAAACTCCGTTCTCAGTACCGCTATCAGCGCCACTCAGCTGGCCTTGGCAATTGCCCCGGACAACCAGACTGTTATCCAACTCAGTCGCCGCGCCAAAACCCTGCCTGCATTAATCGAGGCCATGCAGCGTGGCAATCAGTCAACCGAGCTGGAACGCTACAGCGAAGCCGAGCAGGCCTATATCGACGCCACAACCAGCGACCCGCAACACAAAAAAGCCGCCGCCGCGCTGGCGTCAACCCGACAAAAAATCACCGAGCAGCGCTTTCGCGGTTTTATGAGTGCCGGCTTTAGCGCGCTGGATAACAATAATTTTGATCTGGCAACCCAATCATTTAAGCGCGCCGCCACCGTCTACAGCGACCATCCGGCCGTTCAACAGGCGCTGGCACAGGTGGAGACCCGCCGCACCCAATTCTGGGTTAACAACCGCATTGCCGAGGCCGCCGAACTTGAGCGCCAGGAACAGTGGCAACAGGCCCTGATCATTTATCAGCAATTACTGGAGACCGATGCCACCCTCACCGATATTCGGGTCAAGCAGATTCCGGTTAGCGTGCGCGCCGACCTGGATAAAAAAATAAACAAAGTCCTTAGCGACCCTCTCGCACTCTCCGCCGTCAGCCAATACCGCCACGGCCAAAAAGTGCTGCAAGACGCTAGCGGCATCGCCAATCCGGGGCCGCTGCTAAGCGAGCAGATCGCGCAGCTGCGCGCAGCGCTTAAATCTTCACAAACCCCGATCGAGGTGGTGCTCACCTCTGACAGCATCACCGATGTAACCCTGTTTCGCGTCGCCAAACTCGGGGCATTCGATAAAACCGCTGTATCGCTGAAACCCGGGCGCTATATTGTCGCCGGTTCACGGGTTGGCTACCGCGATGTCAGAATCGAATTCACCGTCACCGGCGAGGGTTTTGATGCGCCCATAGCCATCAGTTGTACTGAAGCCATTAATAAGGCAAAAAACGAAGCCATATAAGTCGTGCAAGACTGAGACCTGTTTCACCATTAAACTGTCATGCAAGCTGTAACCATTGGTCGCCACAAGAGTCCAAGTTCTCGTACCGCAGTTCAAATGCGGTGCCATACTTAAGCAAATAGAGTCAATAAACAATAAAAGAGACCGAACAGCATAAGTGAATAAAGAGCAAAACCGCAGATAATCACAGACTAAAATAAAAATAGAATATTTATGCTCAAGACCACCAACAACGCACCACTCTCGGCAACAGACTTCAAGCCACTGGACGCAAAACCGGTTGCCCGTCGCCGTGGCCCGTCGCCGGTGATTCTGCTCACCGCCGCCTTTGTGATTGTCGCCATCGCAGTGATGGCATTTCTGTTTGCCGCTCGCGCAATTATCTTTCGTCTCGAACCCACCAACGCCACAATCAGCCTCGACGGTTTGGCATTCCATATTGGCGACAACTATCTGCTACTTAAAGGCGAACACCAACTCAGCGCCAGCGCCCCCGGGTATTACCCGCTGAGCAAAACCATCGAAGTCAGCGGCGAAGCCACCCAGGAAATAGCAATCGCACTGCAGCCACTGCCAGGCAATCTGCTGGTCAGCTCCAGCCTCGAGGATATAAAAGTCCTGATCGATGATCAGGAAGCCGGAACCGTTCCCGGCACCCTCGAAGAGATCAGTCGCGGCGCCCATAAACTGGAATTTATTAAATACCGCTACTTCAATCTGCAACAGGAAGTCGACATTGAAGGATTGGGCAAAACCCAGGCCATCGATATCTCTCTGCAACCGGCCTGGGGTCAGGTTGAATTTTCTACCAAGCCCGCCGGCGCGGAACTCTATATCGACGATCGCCTGATCGGCGAAACACCCATCAGCGCAGAAGTGCTGGAAACCGGCAGTCAGTTAACCCTGAAAGCCCGCGGCTATAAAACCCTGCAGCGTCAGGTCAGTGTTAAGGCCGGCAGCAAGGCCGAGCATCCGCTGATCGAAATGGTGGTCGCCGATGGCACAGTGGCCATTACCAGCTCACCTGCAGGCGCCAGCATCACCATCGACAACGAGTTTAAAGGCAACACACCACTGAATGTCGATATCGCCCCCTTTGCCAAACACAGCATCGAACTGTTTCTCGAGGGCTACCTGAAGGCCTCACGCTCGCTAAGTGTCGAACCCGAGCAGCAGACAGCCTTGAATGTCGACCTGAAACCCAATATCGGCACCGTGCGACTCAATATCAGCCCCGCTGATGCCAGCATTCTGGTGGACGGAAAAACCTATGGCAGCGGCAGCCAAACCCTGTCGCTAAATGCCAGACCGCACAATATCAGCATCGAGAAAAGCGGTTATGAAACCAGGTCGATGACCGTCACCCCACGCCCCGGCCACCAGCAGGCAGTGACTGTCAAGCTGCTGACCTTGCAACAGGCCTATTGGGCCTCGCGACCGCCGCTGATTAAAACCTCGGTGGGCGGCAAACTGAAACTGTTCCAGCCCAACGAGGAGTTTATGCTCGGTGCGCCGCGTCGCCAGCCCGGTCGTCGCGCCAATGAGGCCGAGCGTGTCGTGCGTCTTGAGCGACCTTTTTATCTCGCCACCCACGAGACCACCAACGCCGAATTCAAACGCTGGAAAGATCAACACAGCTCCACCGCGGTCAAAGGCCAAACCCTGGATATGCCCGATCAGCCGGTCACTAAAGTGTCCTGGGAAGAGGCCGCGCTGTTCTGCAACTGGCTGAGTCGCAGAGAGGGCCTGCCCGCCTTTTACCAGGTTGAAGAGTCGCGCGTAACCGGCTTTAACTGGCAATCCCACGGCTACAGATTACCCACCGAAGCAGAGTGGGCCTGGGCGGCAAAAATTGATGTGCAATCAAAAAGCCATATCTTCCCCTGGAACAACGACCTCTATCCTCCGCAGCAGGTCACTGGCAACTATGCCGACGAAAGCGCCAATGGCTTCCTCGCCTTTACCCTGGGTAATTACAACGACCAGTACCCGGTCTCGGCAGTGGTTGGCAGCTTTGCCGCCAACAGCAAGGGGCTCTTCGATATGGACGGCAATGTCGCCGAATGGGTCAACGACTATTTCGATATTCGCCCCGATCGCGGCGACGCCGAGCTCGACCCCCGCGGTCCGGAACAGGGCAGCCGCTATGTAATCCGCGGCGCCAGTTGGGCGCTGGCCTCGCGCACCGAACTGCGCCTTAGCTACCGTGATTCTGGCACTGATGGGCGGATTGATTTAGGCTTCAGAATCGCCCGCTACGTAGATAAGCCAGGAGGCGCGCTGTGATGGTGCTGATTCGATTCTCGCTGATTCGATTTTCGCTGATTCGATTTACATTGGTCGCACTGATGCTGATCTCACCGCCACTCTGGTCGCAGAACAGTGTTGAGTCAGAGGTTGCTATGGACGCACCCCAAAAGCTCGACGACGGCCCGGAAGCTACAGCAGATAAAGTTACAACCGATGCAGAGAGCAGCGACGAAAACCAACCAGCGACCGGCGACTTTAAACCCAGCGAAGAGATCTCGGAAGATTTTCCCGTGCCGTTGCCATCGGATATTTAATCTTTAAACCCAGTCCAGCCCTCAGGAGGCTGCAATGAAACGCCATACCAATGAAATGTTTTTTCAGTTAATCGCCCTGCTGCTCGCCGTGATTGTGGTGCATGCCATCTTTGTCACCGTGGTGCGGCCCAATGCCGAGAGCGTTATTCGTCAACATGCCGAGATGGCCGCCGCCGGTGAAGCCTATGAGGTACCGCGATCGTTTTTTGTGGTGATCAAAGACTTCGAGCAGGAATCCTGCTTTATCTTAATGTTCTGGGCGCTGGCGATTATGGGCTACAAAACCCGCAGTGCCATGCGTGAACAGCGCATGTTCGCGACGCCGCTGATCAGCATTGCCGAAGGCTCGAGAGTACTGCCTGAAGATGCCAGCCAGTTGATACGGCCGCTGCAATCCCTAAGCGAGACGCAGCGCTCGCTGCTGCTGCCGCGGGCACTGCAGACCGCCCTGACCCGCTTTCAGGTCACCGACAGCGTGCAGTCGGCCACCGATGCGGTCAACACCGTCTGCAACAATGAAAATGATCGCCTCGATTCAGAGCTATCGATGGTGCGCTATATCACCTGGGCAATCCCCTCGATCGGCTTTATCGGCACGGTTCGCGGTATTGGCGCCGCTCTGGGTCAGGCCCACGAAGCGATGGAGGGCAATATCGCCGGCGTTACCAGCAGCCTCGGCGTCGCCTTTAACTCGACCTTTATCGCCCTGCTGATCAGCATGGTAGTGATGTTTTTTATGCATCAATTGCAACTGATTCAGGAACGCCTGGTGCTCGACTCCCACGCCTACTGTGAAAATAATTTACTGCGCTTCCTCAAGGCCAAATAAACGATGAGCATCGCCGTCCTCGAACTCAATGATCAAGCCCTGCTGATAAAAACGCAGGGCGGCGATATCTATTCCGAGCCCGGCTTTGCCCTGCACAGCAAAAAAGGATTGCTCACCGGCAACGAGGCGCGCAACCAGGCCTGGCTGCAACCACAAAATGTTCACCGCCAGTACTGGCGCAACCTCAACCAGACCCGCCTGCCCGGCGATCTGCGCTGGGCACGGCACAATGCCGATATCGCCTTTGCCCAACTCAACAGTCTGCTCACCAATGCCGGCTCACCGGAGCAGCTGATTATCAGTGTTGCGGCCAGTTTTGATGACCAGCAACTCTCGCTGCTGCTGGGGTTATTAAGCGCCATTCCAACCCAGGTGATCGCCGTCGTCGACAGCGGTTTGGCTGACTGTCTAAGTCTTGCTGACAGCCTGAGCGCATCAGACAGCCTGAGCGCAACTGACAGTCAGAACAGCAGCGATAATCGGCCGTCGCGAAAAACCCTGCATATCGATCTGCATCTCTACCAATCTGTGGTCAGCCAGGTCAGCTTTAGCGGCGACAGCGTGCAGATCTCGGCCCAGCGTGTGCTGCCGGAACTGGGCGCCATGCAAATCTACTCGGTGCTGGCCAACCATATTCGCGACAGACTGGTAAAAAGTTTTCGCTTCGATCCAATGGATGCTCCGGAGGGTGAACAGGCGATCTACGACCTGCTGCCGGAATGGATTTCAACCCTCGGCCAACAGGCTGAAATCAGCCTCAGCGTGCCCTCACCCCGCGGCGACCTGCCACTGATTTTGCACAAACAGGAAGTGCTGGACCTGATGGCCGCGCGTCTGCAAGGTCTCGCATCCATGCTGCGGGAATTTGCCGATCAGGATATTACCTTTGCCAGCAACGCTCGTATGGCCGCCATTCTGACTGACGAATTCCACAGCTCAAGGCATCTCCGGCAGACTCAGGGCGTGGACAACTGCTTTCGGTTTATCGAGCAACTGAGCGGCGATAACCAAACCCTGCACCGTATTACCGCCATCCATTCGCTGCCACCGGACCGCCGTGCCCCCCAACCCAAAACCACTGCGCCCAAAACCACTGCACCCCAAGCGCCCGGCACAGCAACCCATCTGCTCCATGATGGCCAGGCCTGGCCCCTGAATCGCCCGCTTGGCATTACCATTCACAGTGGCAGTGTTGACCTCTGCCCCGGGCTCAGCGACCGCGCCACCCTGGTGCTGAAAGTCGAACAGGACCATCTCAGGGTATTGCACCAGGCCCCGGACACCAGCCTCGAACTGCCGCAACTGGCACTCTGCGGCGCCGAGATTTATATCAATGCCTACAGATTTGAGTTAATCGAGGTCTGCGATGGCTAAACAGCGCCGCAATATCGCCTTTAGTCTCTCGTTTCTCGACATCATGGCCTGTGGCTTTGGCGCGGTAACACTGCTGTTTTTAATTCTGCGCCACAACGCCACCGAAGTTGAGACGCCGGACCCGCGCCTGGCCTCCGAAGTTGATCTGCTACAGGAAGATATTCGCCAGGCCGAATCGGAAAAAACCGAACTGCTCAACAGCCTCGAGAAGCTGCAGCTGGAATTGGTCACCGCCCAGGGCGCATCCAATCGCGTGATCACCGATCTCAAACAGCAGGAAGAGAGCATTCAGTCTGATCCCAAAGATGATCTCGCCAAACTGCGGCGCCAGGTTGAACAGCTTGAAGAACAGACCGCACAAATGGAAGAAGCCGATTTTGGCGACAAAGTGCGCGAGTTTCTCGGCGAGGGCAATCGTCAGTATCTGACCGGCCTGAAACTCGGCGGCGAGCGGGTAATGATTCTGGTCGACGGCTCAGCCAGCATGCTCGCCGACACCGTAGTCAACGCGGTGCGCCGCAGAAATATGGATGACAGTGACAAAAAGCAGTCACCAAAATGGCAGTGGACTCTGCGCACCGTGGAGTGGCTGCTGGCCCAGCTGCCGCCCAGCAGCCGCTTTCAGGTCTACATGTTTAACACCAGTGCCATCCCCGCACTGCCGGGTTCCGAGGGTGAGTGGCTCGACGCCGCCGACTCCCTGGCATTGGAACAGGTGGTCAAGGGCGTGCGCCAATACTCTCCCGGCGACGGCACCAGCCTGATCAATGCCATCAGTGCAATCAATGCATTCGAAGATAAACCTGACAACCTCTATATTCTTACCGACGGCCTGCCGACTCAGGGCAGCTCGGCACCGAAAAAATATATGGTCAGCGGCAAACAGCGCCGCAACTTTTTCTCCGATGCCATCGGCAAACTGCCCCAGGGCATTCCGGTCAACACCATTCTCTTTCCCATGGAGGGTGATCCGGAGGCAGCCGCTCTGTTCTGGCAACTGGGTGTCACCACCCAGGGCGCCTTTATCGCCCCCTCGAGGGACTGGCCATGAGACGCCAGCGCCGCGAACTTCAGGAAGCCAGCATTTCGTTTCTCGACGTGATTAGCTGTGGCTTTGGCGCCATCGTGATGCTGCTGGTGATCGCCCGGGTCGGCGATCCCGCAGCACTGGAAGAAGCCGAAAATGCGCTGCGCGGCACGGTCAAGGAATTCCAGCAGCGGTTATTTGATGTGCGCGGCGAATCGGTGGTACTCAACGAACAGCTGAAATCGCGCAAGGAACAGCTCTCCGAACTCAATCAGCGAGTGGCGCGACTCAAGGCCAAACTCGCCAGCGTAGAAAAGCAGGCGAAGAAATTATCTCTCTCCCAGTCCCGGGAAAAAGAGCAGCTGCAGCTGGTGATGCAGGTGCTCACCGAAGAGATGGAGCGACTGGTAGGCCCCGAATTTAAACAGCAAAATCAGTTGATTGGCGGCATTCCCGTCGACAGCGAATATATTATTTTTGTTATCGACACTTCCGGCAGTATGCAGGTGGCGGCCTGGGAACGGGTTAAAAAAGAGATGATCAATATTCTCGATATCTACCCGGATGTAAAAGGCATTCAGGTACTCAATGATATGGGCCAGTATATGTTTTCCGCCTATCGCGAGCGCTGGATTCCCGACAGCCCGAAGATGCGCGAAGAGATTATCGCCACCCTCGGCACCTGGGCGCCTTTCAGCAACTCAAGCCCGGTCGAGGGCATCAATGCGGCGATTCAAACCTTTTACAAAGCCGGCCGAAAAATAAGTATCTACACATTGGGCGACGACTTTCAGGGCAACTCAATTCGCAATGTGGTCAGAGCAATTGACCGACTCAACCAGGCTCACCGTGGCGAACAGCGATTGGTTCGCGTTCACGCGATCGGATTTCCGGTGCATTTTTCCCGCGGCGGCGCACCCAGCGCATCGGCAATTAAATTTGCCGCGCTAATGCGTGAACTGAGTTATAACAATGGAGGAACCTTTATCGGGTTAAGTAGCCTTAACTAAAGGGGATACAATTATGCCAACCACTAAAACAACATTTTTCTCGGCACTTTCAGGACTTCTAGCACTTCTGTTTATCACCGGATGCAGTTCATCGGCACAGGTGCAGGTGCAAGCCCAATTCCCCACTGTGGTATCAGAGCCCAAACCGGTCAACGCCGCGATTGTCTTCACCGACGAGTTCAAAACCTATATTGCCAAGCCGACAAAAAATATCACCATCGATCTCGGCGCCGCGCAAACCAGCCTTTTAAGCAATGCCTTTAGCGGCCTGTTTAACGAAATCGAATTTGTTTCCAGCGCCGATCAAGTCAGCCTGGCCAATGCGCTGGTAATTATTCCCTCGGTACAGGAAGTGCAGGTTTCCACCCCCTCCGAAACCTATCTCAACGTCTACGAGGTGTGGATCAAATACAATCTCGACATTCAAAGCGCCAGCGGCGAAGCCATCGACAGCTGGTTTATGCCCGCCTATGGCAAAACTCCCGACTCCTTTATGCTCTCCAAATCCAATGCCATACAGGATGCCGCAATCATCGCCCTGCGTGATGCCGGGGCCAAGCTGCTGCTCGACTTCTATCGCATTCCCAGTGTCTACAACTGGTTAGTCCAGTCGCAAAAACAGGAGGCACAGCAATGAAAATTGTCACCATCGGCACAGCGCTGTTGCTGACCTTTCTGCTCAGCGGCTGTGGCGCCACCACTACTATCGATGAATATCGCCCGACCACCAAAATCATGGAACTCAACAGCGAAGAGTCGGTGGTAATTCTCGGCCGTCGCGATGCCGGCCACTACGACACCGACCGCGAATTTATCAGCTGCGTCACCAACAAGATGGAAGGCGCCGATATCCAGGTGCTTCCCGAACAGCAATTTGTCGATTCAATTTACCCCTGGTTTGAACCGCGCACCGCACCCAAGGGTCTCAAACGTCTCAAGCGGTTGATGAAAGATCAGGCGATTAAAAATCAGGTCAAGCGTCAGAAAATTCGCTATCTGGTGTGGCTCGACGGCTCCACCCAAACCCATGACAAAGGCGGCTCCATCAGCTGCGCAATCGGCCCTGGCGGTGGCGGCTGTTTTGGATTTGCCCAGTGGGAAAAGAGCTCCGCCTATGAAGCCATTGTCTGGGATCTCACCGACCTCACCGAAAAAGGTCGCCTGCGCGTTGACTCCACCGGCACCTCGTATATGGTTGGCGTGGTGGCGCCCATTCCACTGCTGACACCAGTCAAGAACGATGCCTGCAACAGTCTCGGCACCCAGCTAAAACAATTTTTCAGTGTCGAAAATAATCAGGAATAAACTGCACACCATGATATTTTTAGCCCACACCAAACCGCGGAAGCGTCAATGAATTACAGAAATATCCTGCCCCGGCGAGCGCTGTTATCAATGGCTTTGATAAGTGCAGTGATACTATTCCCGACAACCGCGGCGGCAAAAACCACCGGAGAAGACATCTATAAAGAGGTACTACAGAGCACCTCTATTTATGACGACCCGGCGCTGGACAGCTATATCAGACAGCTCGGCGAGGAAATTGTCGCCGTGTCGGAAATGGCCGGCGAAAAATTTACCTTTACCCTGCTCGACTCTCCCGACCTCAACGCCTTCGCCACCCGCGACAACTATGTCTATGTCAATCGGGGGCTGCTCAACTATGTCAGCACCGAAGCGCAACTGGTCTCGGTGCTGGCTCACGAAGTGGGGCACATCACCAAAAAGCACGTTACGGGTCAGGAGGGCAAAGCCACTGGCGCACAGATTCTCTCCACCATCGCCGCGGTTCTCTCCGGCAGCGGCGAAGTCTATGAAGCCGGCATGGCCTATGCCAACTCACTGATTCGCGGTTACGGTCGCCGCAACGAACTCGAAGCCGATGAAGCCGGCGCCGAATATATGGCCAAACTCGGTTACTCGCCCGATGAAATGATCAGCATGCTGTCGATTATGAAAGACTATGAACTGCTGCAGAAAGACCGCGCCAAATCTCGCGGCGCCAGCAAGCAGACCTATCACGGCATCTTCTCCAGTCACCCGCGCAATGACTCGCGATTGCGCACCGTGGTCAGCAAAGCGAAGACCTTCCAGGCCGAACAAAAGCGCGACAATGGTGCCGAGATTTACCGGCAACTCACCGAAGGTTTGATCTGGGGCGAAAATTTTCTCGCCAAGGAAAAGAAAAGCGAACGCTATTCCGATATGACACTGCGCGTGCGCTTCGACTACCCGGAAGGCTGGAAGCAGACCAATAACAGCGCCACCCGCAGCTCGGTCGGCAGCCCGGAGGACGGCGCGGCCAAACTGAGCATGACGCCCGTGGCCCGCACCAGCCAGACCCCGGAGGAATATCTCTACAACTACCTGAAGATCTCAAAACTGGAACAGGGTAAAAGTATCTCTCCCGCCGGGCTGAAAGGCTTTAGCGGAATATTGCCCGGCAGCGACGAACAACCCGCCAAACGCATAGCCGTCATCTACTACAAACTCAACGCCTTTGTCTTTACCGGCGAAGTAAACGACGGGGAAAAATTTGCCGAAACCGACAAGCTGTTTACCCAGTCGATCGCCAGCTTCAGGCCAATCTCCCAGCGCGAAATCGAAGGGCAAAAACCCAAGCGCATTCACTATGTTAAAGCCACCAATGCCACCACCTTTGAAAAACTCGGCCAGGCCCTGAAACTCTCTTCCTCAGAAGTTGACGACCTGCGTATAATCAATGGCTATTACCCCTCAGGCGAACCCAAAGCCGGTGACTGGATCAAAATTTTCAGACAGTGATGCAACCTTGAAAAAATCGTTTACCCAACCTGGCAGCGCCGTGCTGCTACTTGTCATCGCTGTTATCGCCAGCGCCGCCTACTGGTTCGCCTCGCAACAGCCAGCCCAGCAACCTCTGGCCCTCGACGCACTGACCAACCCCGACAGCGATCTGCTGCAACAGCGCATCAACGACAAACTGTTTGGTGAAACACTGGTTGATGTCCCGGGTATTGGCGCGGATATCGACAACACCATCGACCCCGCAGCCATGGGCGCCAAGCTGGCCGGGCTAACCAAAAATGTCACCACTCAGAACCTGCCAACGGCAGACGAGTTGCAACAGTTTTATCAGCGCAACAAAGCCAACTACCGCAACCCATCAAAATTCTGGCTCACCGTGGTCACTTACACCACCGCCAAACACGGCGGCCAGGCGTTTCAACAGGCCGAACAGGCTCTCGAGAAGGCACTCGAGAAGGCACTCGAAATCAATCAGTCGCCGCTGCCAGGTCTGCCCAAGGGTGATCTCACCGACCACTATGGCGGTATCTTGACTTCCGAGCTGGAGACTATTTACGGGCAGGGTTTTGTCGACAATCTGATGCAGGTAACTATTGAAGCAACTATTCAGGCAACCAGTCAAACAGCAGAAAGCAGCTCATCCAACCAGCTGCCATGCTGGTATGGCCCGATCAGCTCGCCACAGGGAGCCAATCTGATCTGTGTCGACAATGTGGTGTGGGGGGATTACCCGGCCCTTGAGAGCATCCAGGACCAGGTGATTAATGATTGGCGTTTTGCCGTTAGCCAGTAAGGTTCGCGAATCGGGAGCTTTAGCTAGACGCTCAGGCCATCAACTCAGCAAAAAAGGTTCTTAAACCCGGCGCGCCTTCCTCTTTCCAGGTCTTCAGCGCCGCAGTACCTACAATCGCGATATCCGCATGGCCGCGCAAGAAGTCGAGGTCAGCCTTACTGCTGATACCAAAACCCACACCCACAGGCACATCGGTGTGCTGGCGGCAGCGCTCAATCAATTCAAGCACATCATCACCCATATTGGTTTTTGAGCCGGTCACCCCTTTGCGAGCCACGGCGTAAACCATGCCGCGACTGGCGGCGCCCAGCTGGGCCAAACGCTTGTCGCTGCTGGTCGGGGTCATCAAAATAATGGGCTCAATTCCGGCCTCTTCAGAGAGGCGGTGCAAATTGGCAGACTCTTCAACCGGCAGGTCGGGCAAAATATAACCAACACCACCCGCCTCTTTAACACGCTTCACAAACGTCTCTTCGCCCATCTTAAACGCAGTGTTGTAATAGCCCATCATCAACACCTTAAAGGGAAAACGTGCGCTGACCTCGGCCATAAAAGCAAAGCACTGATCTACCGTAGTGCCCGCCTTCAGCGACTCCTCATTGGCCTGCACAAACAGCGGGCCATCGGCACTGGGCTCGGAAAAGGGAAACTGCAGCTCAACCAGATCGACGCCAGCCTCAGCCATAATCTCCAGCTCTTGCATATTCTCGGCAAACGACGGATAGCCGCACACCACATGGGCCATCACCAACAGATCCTTGCCCTGCTTACGCTCGGCAATATAACTTTGCAGACCCATTAATTTCTCTCCCCGCGGTATTGATCGGCCTTGCCCTCAATAAACGACTTCCACTTGGCGTCGTCCAGCGCATCGGCGATGGTAAAGATATCCTTGTCACCACGGCCGGACTGGTTGATCAGAATAATCTCATCCTTGCCCATGGTTGGCGCCTCTTTAATTGCAGTCACAAAACCGTGGGTGCTCTCCAGCGCCGGAATCAGACCCTCGGTGCGCATCACCAGTTTCAGCGCCTCTTTTACCTCAGTATCGGTGGCCGCTTCAAAGCGCACCCGACCCTTGTCATGGAGGTGGGCAAAGATCGGATTGACACCTATATAGTCGAGACCGGCGGCAACCGAATGGGTCTCATTCATATTGCCTTCCTGGTTCTGCAGGAAATAGGTTTTGTAGCCCTGGGCAACGCCCACAGAGGCATCGTCATAGGCCAGACGCGAAGAGTGCATGTAGGAACCAACACCGTGGCCACCGCCCTCCGAGCCGATCAGCTCAACGCTCTCGTCATCAAAGAAGCCCTGGAAAATACCCATGGCATTGGAGCCACCGCCAACACAGGCGTAGACCCGGTCAGGCAGACGCCCAACCTGTTTTAACATCTGCTCGCGCGCCTCGAGGCCGATAATCGACTGGAACCAGCTGACCATCTCGGGGAATGGGTGCGGCCCACAGGCGGTGCCCAAAATATAGTGGGTGTCGGCCATATTGGTCACCCAGTCGCGCATACATTCATTCACCGCATCTTTCAGCGTCTTCTGGCCATCCTGCACAGCGATCACTTCAGCGCCAAGGTTTTCCATCCAGAACACATTGGGACGCTGACGCGCCACATCCACAGCACCCATATAAATTTTGCAGTCAAAACCAAACCTGGCCGCCATGGTCGCCGTGGCAAAGCCGTGCTGGCCGGCGCCGGTTTCCGCAATCACCTTGCGCTTGCCCAGACGCTTGCACAACAGACCCTGGCCCATCACATTGTTAACCTTGTGCGAACCGGTGTGATTGAGGTCTTCGCGCTTCACATAAATCTGCGCACCGCCCAGTTCGCGGGAGAGATTTTCCAGATGACTGATCGGCGTGGGTCGGCCGGAGTAGCTCTGCAGCAGCGCCACATACTCCTGCCAGAAAGTGGGGTCAGCCTTGCACTCGCGGAAGCATTCGAGCAGTTCCTCAATAGTTGCGTGCAAGATTTCCGGCAGAAACACACCGCCGTACTCTCCGTAGTAACCTTCGCGGCCGTCGGAGAAGTCAAAAATATCCATGAAAAGCCTCAATAGATGGCGGTTAATTCCCCTGATGGGAGACCGCATTTCGAGTGAATGAACAAGCTCGCTAGTTTATCCAAGTCGCTGGATGGGCACAACGCCGCGGCGCCGGATCAGGCGCTTATGGCGTAAATAAAAAAGTCTATACGGCGTTCCGCCGTGACCGGTTTATGAGCGGCGGTCAGTTATTTCAACGACGCCAGTGGCCGCGCGGATCTCAGCTGTTTATCCACACGTTTTGCACCTGATTACCAATGCCAAATCGGTGCTCAACAGGAAAAAAACACAATATATAGTGGATTAGGGCTTGCATGACACACCATGTAGGATAAACTCCTCTCCGCTGTGAAAGAATCACATCGGCCAAAAAAGCACATTAAAACCATTAAAGGCTTGCTTGGCCGAGGTTAAAGAACAACAAAATCTGCAGCCGTAAACACAATCCGCTGGTTGGCTTAACCAGTCAATCAGCACTGGAGCGAGAGCCCAAACCGGGTTCAGCCCAAAGCGCATTTAAAACGTAACGAATTAAAAAGGTCAGTCCATGAGCACCGCAACCAAACTAAAGTCTGTCAAAGCTGTGAAGCAAACACCCGAAATTAAATTCCAGGAAGCCTCCCTCGACATCTGGGACAAGAAATATCGTCTCAAAGACAAACAGGAAAAACCTGTCGACGCCGATATCGATGCAACCTATGCGCGCGTCGCCAAGGCGCTCTCGGATGTAGAAGATAAAAGTCAGCGCGAAGAGTGGCAGGCGCGTTTTGTTTGGGCACTCAAGCACGGCGCTATTCCAGCGGGCCGCATTATTTCCAATGCCGGCGCTCAGGCTTACAAGCCAGCCACCTCAACCATTAACTGCACCGTTTCCGGCATCGTGCCAGACTCCATGGTCGGCATTCTCGAGCGCAACCTCGAAGCCGGTCTGACCCTGAAAGCGGGCTGTGGCATCGGCTATGAATT